>REDJ01000084.1 GCA_007693555.1 Bacteroidota bacterium | reverse complement strand
CCGGCTGAACTTCTTAGTTCAAATGCTGCTGCACCACTTCAATAACTTCGGGCAGGTCCATGCCCAGGTCTTTGAGGTGTTCGATGGTGGGTATGCCATCTTTGGTCCAGCCGCGGCGCTCATAAACAGCGTCGAGCAGTTGTTCGTAGCGGTCTTCGCGATATGCGCGCAGAGCAGCCATTTTTTCTTCGGTGGTTTTTCCTTCGGGGTTAAAACCAACGTCTTCTTTCAGCTGCTTGTCGTAGCGCTCCTGGCGTGATTCGTACTCTTCCTTTGTAACGGGTCCGCAGGCACGATAGGGCTGTGCATCGTGGATGCGCTTGCCATAACCGCGGCGCAGGTTGAATACACGCTGGAAGTTATACACGCGCTCACTCTGACGGATCATCTCTTCCTTGCTGAAAGGCTTGCCGGTAACGGCTTCAAAGATGGCCACGTAGTTGTCAACGTGCTCGGGAATTTTGTGGGGCTCATCGGTGAGCTCGTTGCCCTTGGGCACCACGTCGTTCCAGCAAAGCTTGCAAAGACCTACCAGTCCGAACCACGTACGGAACATGGGGAAATAGTGCAATGCTTCGGCCTTATCCTCGAAAGAGGGGAGCTGGTTGTTTACCATGTCCATAAAGATCAGCCACGCTTCGTCGTGCTGGGGTCCCTTGTTGGTCATGGCGTAACCGCCCTGCTGTGCAAGAGATTCCTTGGAAACGTACTGGGAGTATTCCAGTCCTTTGTTCACCATTCCGATATCATTAAGGAATTTGGGATCGGCATGGTATTTCTCAACAAAGAGTTCCTTCATCTTTTTCACACCCAAACCTGCTACAAGACCAAATCCTTCGCCGCGGGCAAGCTGGTGCATCAGTTCGAGAGCTGCTTCGGAATTGCCGAAGTTCAGTTCCAGTCCGCCTGTTCTTTCCTTGTTCAGGATGCCGGCTTCGTAGCATTCCATGATAAAGGCCACGATGGTACCCCAGGTGATGGTGCAGATACCGTAGGTGTCGCAATAGAAGTTCTGTTCGATGATGGCTTCGGGATCAAAGATTCCCAGGTTGGAACCCAGTCCGGCAGCGGTTTCGTATTCAGGTCCGTCAACAATAACGGCGTCTCCTTTGTAGGGGCCTGTTTTCAGAACGAAATCATCCACACCCTTGGCGCACGACATAGCACAGCCGATCCAGCAACCATCGGGTACATTCTGGGTGAAATACTTGTCGCGGAAAACGTTACTGTGGATCTTAAGCCCGTCTTCATGACTTCCGAATTTGAAGTTATGGGTAGGCAACAGGTCGTAATCGTTCATTACGTTAACGATGTTGGCAGTTCCCTTTTTGCGCATCTGGCACTGGAAGTCGTCAAGCTCGCGCATTTCCTGCTGATATTTGCGGCCTCTTTCCTTTATGGTTTCAAGGTCGGCAACATTGTTAAGGTTTCCGCTTACACCTTCTACTCTTGCCACGATGGCTTTGATGCGCTTGTCGCGCATAACGGTACCGATACCGCCACGGCCGGCCTGCTTCAGACGGATCTTCTTACGCTTCATATCGTAGAAGGTGAAGTTTACCATGCCGATGAGTGAATTTTCAGCGGCAGCGCCGGTAGAAACGATACCCAGGTTTCTGGCATCTTTCTCGTCTTTTGCAAACAACTCGGTAAGCTCCTCTGCAAGCACGTGTGTGTCCTTTGAGAAACCGGGGTCTTCAATAATCTCAATTTTGTGGTTCTCGCCATCAATAAAAATGATCACATCCTTATCGGCTTTTCCCTGCAGCTCCAGTGCGTCGTAGCCCGAAAACTTCAGGAAAGGACCAAAGAAACCACCCACGTTGGAGTCCATTACAGAGTCCGTTTGGGGAGAAAGGGTAACAAGCAAAGACTTTCCTGCCCCTGAATACTGGGTAATACCCCCCACAGGGCCGGAAGAGATGATAATCTCATTTTCGGGATCATCCCAGCGGGTATCGGGTTTGGTGGCATCCCACAACAGCTTGAGACCATAGCCCCTGCCTCCGATGAATTTTTCTTTCATCACGGGCGGAACTTCTTTTTCTTTGATCTCGTTGGTGCCTACGTTAATGTAGAGAATCTTATCAGTATAACCCCTGTGCAATGGCTTCCACTGATAATCAAGCTCTTTAAGCTTTTTGTAATTTTGTTTTAAATCGGTGATGTTCATACAGTTAATCTCCTTTATAAAGTGTTGATTTTTATCTGGTGGCAAAACTACGAAATTTAAAATTCTGGGATAGATTTTTGAGACTTTTTTACAATAAAACCAGTAAATTAGAATGTGTCTAAAGTAGCGCAGCTGATTGTTAAACTTTCTCATTTGAATAATTTTTGTTTTTGTATCTGCGTTTTTCTCATGATGGAAGAACATTCAGGCTTTTTGCTCTAAATGTTGATGGCAAATCCGTGTTTGACGTAAGCCCGGTCTTCTTAATTCCATTAATTTTGTAGGTGTTTTCTGTTTTAACTTAATAATCAACAGGGTTTAATATGTTTAAAAAGGTTTTACTTGTCGTTATCTTTCCCGTTTCATTTGTTGGAATTGTTAAGCTGCTTTCCTTTACCGGCACCGAAGCAGTGTTGTTGCCCGATCAGGAATACACTCAGCTTATTTCTGAAAATTATAATGTTTTTG
The DNA here is from genome assembly GCA_007693555.1 of Bacteroidota bacterium. GTDB lineage: Bacteria > Bacteroidota > Bacteroidia > Bacteroidales > UBA7960 > SKVR01. The sequence continues at coordinate 44,716 of REDJ01000084.1, read as the reverse complement.
CATTACCCATTCCTGAAGAGTTAAATTTTGCCGGCGAACCGGTTCCTGTTGATAATTTTGAAGTAAGGGAGCGATTTGACCGTGAGCTTTTGGTAAATACTTACTGGCAATCGCAAACGCTATTATTTTTTAAACGTGCCAATCGCTGGTTTCCTTTAATTGAGAGGATATTACAGGAACAGGGTGTACCAGATGATTTTAAATACCTGGCACTTATTGAGAGCGGGCTGATGAATGAAGTATCTCCTGCCGGAGCAGCAGGCTACTGGCAAATTCTGCAATCTACCGGTCGTGAACTGGGCCTGGAAGTCAACACCGAGGTCGATGAGCGCTATCATGTGGAAAAAGCTACCATAGCAGCCTGCAGGTTCCTCAAAAGTGCCTATCAACGCTACAATAGCTGGACACTGGCTGCCGCAGCTTATAACATGGGCAGATCAGGAATTAACCGGCAGATCACCAATCAGCAGGCAGGTAACTATTATGATCTGTGGCTCAATGATGAAACCTCAAGATATGTTTTCCGCATTCTGGCCATTAAAACCATTTTTGAAAATCCGTCTGCCCATGGTTTTCGATTTCGTCAGGAGGATCTTTATCAACCCTATGACTATTATACGGTAAAAGTAGATACTACAATTAGTGATCTGGTAACGTTTGCACATGCTCACCATATTACCTATAAGGAACTTCGCACCCTCAATCCCTGGTTGCGGCGCACATCATTACCCAACCGATCAGGAAAGGAATACGAAATCAAGATAACCAAAGAAAGTCTCTTTGGTCGCCAACAGCCCATCATCGTTGAAGAAGGTGAAGATGATGGATTGATTATGGATTCTCCGGCCAGGGACACCGATTTGTAGTGTTTGTTGATGGATAATTAAGTATCAATCTCGTTTAGTCAGGCATTTGAAATATCATTAAAAAACCTTAGAAACATTTATGTATAATGTTTAATCATAAAAAATCTGCGTTGTTTTGAATCTGTGTTATCCGCGTTCCATTATAACAGGCTTTAACAAAACGACATTAAATAAATTATTGTTTTTTTATCAAATCCCCCCTATAAATTCCGGGCATAAATCCGTATCTTTGCAGGTTCTTTTTAACAGATAATTCATGCAACAGATATCTACCGTTCAGTATAAGGAATGGCTTGAAATATATGGTGCCCGCGAGCACAATCTTAAAAACATTGATATCCATATTCCCCGCGATACCCTCACGGTTATTACCGGATTGAGCGGAAGCGGCAAATCTTCCCTGGCTTTTGATACTGTATATGCCGAAGGGCAACGGCGCTATATTGAAACCTTTGCTGCCTATGCCCGTCAGTTTCTGGGGGCACTTGAACGACCCGATGTGGATAAAATCAGTGGACTCAGTCCAGTAATAAGTATAGAGCAAAAAACTACCGGGAAAAATCCACGTTCTACCGTGGGTACAGTTACAGAAATATATGACTTTATGCGGTTGCTTTTTGCCAGGGTTGGAGATGCCTACTCCTATGTTACGGGTGAAAAAATGGTGCGATACAGCGAAGGTCAGATCCTTGACCTGGTGCTTGAGCGTTTTGGTGGCAAACAAATGCTTTTACTGGCACCCCTGGTAAAAGGTCGTAAGGGGCACTACCGGGAGTTGTTTGAACATGTGGCAAAGCAGGGATTTTTGAAGGTCAGGGTTGATGGGAAAGTGAAAGAAATCCTTCCAAACATGCGGGTTGATCGTTACAAGATTCACGATATTGAAGTGGTTGTGGATAAGTTGTTGATCGATAAGAACCACGGAAAACGTATATCCGACTCCATGAAAGTTGCCATGAAGCAGGGCAAAGGGATGATCATGCTTCTTGATGAACAAAACGATGATGTTTTTCATTTCAGCCGCAATCTGATGTGCCCGGTTTCAGGAATTGCTTACAAAGACCCTGAGCCCAATACCTTCTCCTTTAACTCGCCATATGGTGCATGTGCTACCTGCAACGGACTGGGTGTTGTGAGTGAAATGGACATGAAAAAAGTAGTTCCTGATGATAAACTCTCCATACGTAAAGGAGGGCTGGCACCCCTTTCTGATACAAAAAACCCCTGGATACTTCGACAACTGGATGCTATCGGAATGAAATACGGCTTTACACTTGATACACCTATCAGGGATATTCCGGAAGAAGGTTTTAATACCATGATGTATGGCTCAGATGAAGTATTTCGTGTAAAAAATGAAAATCTTGGGATAACTCACACTTATAATCTGAACTTCGAAGGCATCATAAATTTCATCAGCACTCAGTTTGAAGAAAGCTCATCCCGCTCTGTGCGACGATGGGCAGCTGATTTTATGCAGCAGAAAGCCTGCCCGGAATGTGAAGGACAAAGGCTGAAAAAAGAATCTCTGCATTACAAAATCATGGGGCACAATATTGCTCAGCTTGCCAAAATGGATCTTCTCACATTGAAAGATTTTGTCAAGCGAATGGAGAAGCAACTTGATAAGCGTAAGCTGCAGATCGCCCATGAGATTTTGCGCGAAATAAATAATCGGCTTGGTTTTATGCTGGATGTGGGGCTTGAATACCTTTCGCTTGACAGGCCTGCACGCACCCTTTCGGGCGGGGAAAGCCAGCGTATCAGGCTTGCCACGCAAATCGGGTCGCAGCTTACAGGTGTCTTGTATATCCTTGATGAGCCCAGCATAGGCCTGCATCAGCGAGATAATCATCGCCTGATAGACTCCTTGAAAAGCCTGCGCGATATTGGAAATTCTGTAATTGTAGTGGAGCATGATCGTGATATGATTATGTCAGCCGATCATGTTGTAGATATCGGACCAGGTGCCGGACTAAATGGTGGAAAAATTGTTGCACAGGGAACGCCCCTTGAAATTATGCAGCAAAACACCATAACTGCAAAATACCTGAGACTGGAAAAAAATGTGCCCGTTCCTGCCAAACTGCGCAATGGAAATGGGGTAAAAATACTTTTAAGAGGGGCCACAGGGCATAATCTGAAAGATGTGAATGCTGAGTTTCCTTTGGGCAAGCTCATTTGTGTTACAGGTGTGTCGGGTAGCGGTAAATCCAGTTTGATTAACGAAACATTATACCCTATATTGAGTGGACATTTTTACAGGTCGGTAAAAAAACCATTGCCCTACAAAAGCATTGAGGGCCTTGAAAATATCGATAAGGTTATAGAGATTGATCAATCGCCAATCGGTCGCACCCCGCGATCCAATCCTGCTACTTATACCAAGGTTTTTGATGAAATCAGAAAACTATTTGCTTCCTTGCCTGAAGCACAGATAAGAGGCTACAAGCCGGGTCGGTTCTCCTTTAATGTAAAAGGCGGACGTTGTGAAACCTGCCAGGGGGCCGGTGTTAAAGTAATTGAAATGAACTTCCTCCCCGATGTGCATGTGGAGTGCGAAACCTGCCAGGGCAAGAGATACAACCGGGAAACTCTGGAAGTAAGATATAAGGGTAAATCTATAAATGATGTTCTGAACCTGAATATTGACCAGGCTCTTGAGTTTTTTGAAAATATTCCTTCCATTGTTCAAAAGATAAAAACTCTGCATGATGTGGGATTGGGCTACATAACACTGGGCCAAAGCAGTACAACTCTTTCAGGCGGAGAGGCCCAGCGTGTAAAACTATCAGCAGAGCTGTCAAGACGTGATACCGGCAAAACTTTTTATATTCTTGATGAGCCCACTACAGGTCTGCATTTTGAGGATGTCAGGGTTTTGATGGATGTTCTTAACAGGCTGGTCGACAGGGGAAATACGGTTGTAGTTATTGAGCACAATATGGATGTGATCAAAGTTGCTGACCATATTATTGATCTGGGCCCCGAAGGTGGCTTGCGGGGAGGTGAAATCGTGTGCACAGGTTCTCCCAAAAATATAGTGAAAAACAACTGCGGTTACACGGCCGGGTTTTTAAAGGAAGCACTGAATGGTAATGGGTAACGGGTAACGGGTATAGTGTTAATGAGGCTTCTGCCGGCTAATTCCCCCTTTTTCAAAAGGGGGCCAGGGGGATTCATTTTGAATCACTATATTTAAACAAAAAAACCACAGACTAAAGTCAAAATAGCATTTCTTTTTTTTAACTATAACCAGAAAAGAAACCTTAAAGTGAATCTAAAAAGGCAAATTAAAGGAAACGCCAGAGAGTTAAGGAAAAACTCAACTTTTGGGGAGGTAATCTTGTGGTCAAAGGTTCTAAGAGCAAAAAAAATGATGGGTTACCAATTTAACAGGCAGTTTCCTTTGAATGTAAACGGTAAACATATTATCGTGGATTTTATCTGCCGTAAACTAAATCTAATAATTGAAGTCGATGGGTACTCTCACAATTTTAAATATGAAGAGGATAAGGAGAGAGATAAGTCATTAATTGAAAGTAATTACAAAGTTTTGAGAATCAGAGAACGTGATGTAAAATATGATTTATTTAATGTTACGAGAATGATTGAACTGACTGTAATTGAATTGGAAAAATCAATCCCCCAGGCCCCCTTTTCAAAGGGGGATTAGGCCAATGCTTCATTCCGTCTCCGGTCTTCGGTCTCCGGTCTCCGGTCTTCCGTCTCCAGTCTCCCATCTTACCTGTAAAGTGTAACATCCCCGGCCATGTTGATTTTCTTGCCATTGGTGCAGCGACCGGTAACTTTCCACACATAAACATCCATTTTGGATAGCTTACCGTTAACATATCCATCCCAACCAATATTGATATCATCAGAGCGATATATGAATTCTCCCCAACGGTTATATATTTCGAGTGCATATTCCTGTATTCCTTCATAAACCGGATGGAAGATTTGAGTGGAAGGATTGCTTAAATCAAAATGTCCGCCGGATGGCCCGTTTATATCAGGCATAAAGGCATTGGGGAATATAATCCTGCAGTTTTCATCTACCCTCAGGACATTGTTTAGTGTTAAAGTATCATGGCATTGGGGATAGGTATCTCTGGTAACTATCAGCGTAATATCATAAATACCTGCTTCCCGATAATAATAAATGGGTTCGAAGACATTACTTGTTCCACCATCACCAAAATCCCACCAATAAAAGTCGGCCAGTTCAGACTGGTTAATTACTTCAAGTGGCTCTGACGGAATATGAATATGCGGTGAAACCAGCTCAAAATCAGCAGTCGGATTCTGGTGTACTTCAATTAAATGATATATGGTATCCCTGCCACCGTCACCGATAGCAATCATCATAACATTATAAAGCCCATGATCCATAAATGTATGCTCCGGCTCCGGATGGGAAGATACCCCTCCGTCATCAAAATCCCATCGGAAAGAGTGGGCATATAAACTATTGTTATAAAACTGCACCGTAAAGGGTTCACAACCGGCCAGTTCGGAAGAAAGATCTGCTTGAGGCACAGGTGATGTTATAGTTACTTCCTGGGTGTACATGTCATCGCAATATTCGTTGGAAGCAAATAAAGCTACAACATATGTTTTTGTACTCATATCGTTGGGATCCCAGATGTAAGTGTGTGTAAACGGATCAAAAGATACTGTATTCAAATTGTTACCATCTCCAAACTCCCAGATAAAATCCCAATAACCCGGATTGGTATGATTAGTTAGAGTAATTGTTGCATCGGGATAGGTTTGTTTCTTGGGTAATGCCGTAAATTTGGCCACAGGAGCCGGGTAAACAGTCACATTATGAGAAACTGTATCCGTACAACCATAAATGGAAGTAGCTGTAAGTTCAGCCGTATGAATGAACGGGTCTACTTCATCATTGTAAAACGTATGCTGCGGATTGGCGCTGGTGGAAGTCTCTCCATCTGAAAAATTCCAGAAATAGGAATCTGCAAGATGGGATTCATTTAAGAATCTTACAGTTAGAGGAGAACATCCTTCCCAGATATCGCCTTCACTTGCAAATGCGGCAGTCACTTCAGGAAATACAGTTATACTCTGGCTCGAGCTTGCTTCGCATCCATATTGATTAATCGCTTCAAGAGAGATCAAAAAAGTTTGCGGAGTATCATTGGTGTTATTCCATGTATAGGAGAATGAATCCTCCATAGCCCCATCGTTTCCGTCACCCATACTCCAGGTATAATCATTGTCTCCGATTGATATGTTTTCAACTTCTGTAGTAAAAGGTGAGCAACCGGCAAGTTCTGCAAGGTCAAACTCTGCTTTGGGCAAAGGACGCACAATGATACTATCTGTAACCTGTGATGTACATCCGTAATGTGATTCGGAATAGAGTGTTACAACAAAAACTTCACTTTCCGTATGACTGTAATTCAGGAAAGTCTCATTAGGGTGAATGCTTTGGGATGAATTGCCGTTTCCAAAATCCCAGTGATATAAATCCCCTCCTTGCGTAAGGTTTACAAAAGTAGTGGTATGTGCATGACACCCTTCATTGTCAGTGGTAAAATCAGCAATGATTTCCGGATATATAATGATTTGCTGCGAGTAGCTGTGGCTGCATTGATATACATTTTCAACCTCCAGGGTAATTGTGAATATGCCGGGTCCGGCACCGGGTGGTTGTGTATATCCATGGGTAAAATGAGTTCCTGAATGATATAAGGTATCTCCATCACCCATATCCCATAAGTAACTTATCTCATCATTGCCTATATCACCTACAGAAAAATTGTGCACATTTACATCATGAGGGGCACAGGCAGGTACGTTGGGAACACTGAAGAATGCCATAGGCCTTGGGTGCACAGTGATTTCCACATACGCTGTGTCGCTGCAGGCATTTTCGTTGTAGGCCACCAGCATTACCTGGTAAGTGGTATCCTGAGTGTGGCTGAAATTGTGAAACGTATGTGTGTGAACGGGTAATGAATCGTTAGATGTATTGCCGTTTCCGTAATCCCACAAATAGGCAGACATTGCAGTTGCCCCTTCCGATAAGTTTGTAAAATCTACCGTAAGAGGATGACAACCCTCAACTACATTGCTGGAAAATTCAGCGGTTATATTTGGATAAATAACTGCCTGGTGAACAAGTGTATCTGAGCATCCAAAAGGAGTATTTTCAACCATCAGTTCAATATCAAAGTATCCAACGCCGCTTCCCGGTTCATGATTGTAAAAATGTGTTACCTCAGGGTCATCATAATTGAAAGTACCGCTTCCATCTCCAAAATCCCAGTAAAACTCAGAAGCTCCTTCCGAATTGTGTGAAATAATGATTTCATGGGGAGAGCATCCCGGCGAATTTTCTATTACAAAAGAAGCATCGGGCTTGGGATAAACATGTACCTCTGAAGTATCCGTTGCAAAACAACCATGCTGTGAAAGAGCAAATAACTCAACATAGAAAATTGTATCCAGTGTATGACTGAAATTATGAAATACATGCGAAGGACTTTGATCGGTATTAACAATACCATCGCCAAAATCCCAGGAATAATAGCTGGCATTTTGTGTCTGATTGTCAAAAAATACAGGAAGGGGATGACATCCTTCAGTTACATGGGTGTAATCAATATCAACTTCCGGAAATACCGTTATAGTTCTGATAATAGTGTCTGTACACCCAAATGAATTAATTGCCAGAAGTTCAATATCGTAGGTAATAATGTCATTTGTGGTATTTTCAAAAGTATAGGTAAGAAAATCCACGGTATTATCCGTTGTACTGTTATCCAGTCCGCCAAAGTCCCATTCAAGTTGAGCTGCACCCATAGAGTGGTTTTCAATGACAACAATAAAAGGCGAACAACCCTGATTTTCAGCTATTGTGAAATCTGCTCTTACCCTTGGATAAACAGTTATTTGAACTGTAGTATCGGCAGTACATAAATATGGCGATTCATTGAAAAGATGAACATCAAAAACGGCGACAGTATCCCATGAGTTGTTTTCAAAGATATGAACCGGTGATTCCTCAACCGATGAACCTCCGTCTCCAAACTCCCACAAATAGTTATCCACTCCGATACTACTGTTAGTAAATTGCACCATAAGAGGTGAGCAGCCAATAGTATCTGTCATGGTAAAATCGGCGGTGATTTTCGGGAAAATGGTAATGGGACGCATCAGGCTGTCCATACATCCCTGTGCATTGATAACTTCCAGATATATTTCGTAAGTTACAGGGTCAGGGTCATCATGTTCAAAATAATGGGTAAAGCTGCTGTCAGATGTATTGCTCATTGTACCATCTCCAAAATCCCAGTTATAATTCAGTACCCCATGCGAAGTATTGAATATGGTTACTTCATGGGGATTACAAGCTTCTGCGGGATTGAAATCAAAATCAGCTTTTATCCTTGGATGTACGGTTATTTCAATACTCATGGAATCTTTACAGAAATAATCAGTACGGGTGCGGAACCACACAGTAAAAGTTGTATCTGCATCGGAGTTGTTTTCGAAAATATGCGTAGGATTTTCCAGTGATGATGAACCTCCGTCACCGAAATCCCAGCTGAAATGAGTGGCTGAATTGCTTGACTTGTTCTCAAAATCAACTACCAGAGGGGAGCATCCAATGGTGTCAGAAACCTCAATATCGGCAAAAATAGCAGGAAATACCTGCACGGTATGAGAAATTGAGTCACTGCAACTGTTATTATTTATGTGTTGTGTAATTTGGTATTCAATAACGCTGTCGGTGAGGTTTTCATAAATCTGATTAACAGGATCTTCATCTGTAGAATTGATGCCATTGCCAAAATCCCAGCTATAATTGAGTGCTCCGGTAGATGCGTTTCCTATGATTACTTCCAGGGGATGACAGCCTTCAACAGGAGTAACCGTAAATCCTGCTTCAATATATGGATGTACTGTTACAGGTAGTTCAAAGATTTCTACACAGAAGTAGGTTGTGGAAACGGTTGTGAGCCTTACTATAAATGTAGTATCCTGATCGGAGTGATTGATATAAGTATGACTTGGATGGGGTTCAACAGAAAAAGTACCGTCGCCAAAATCCCAGAAATATAACAAAATATTGCCTTCTGAAAGGTTATTGAATGAAACGTTGTGGGGGGAACAACCTGTATCAGCACCCACAATTTCAAATTCTGCGGTTACTGATGGATAGACCTGTACATTACGCTGACGTTGGTGTGTACATAATCCTCCTGAGCCGCTTGCTGTAAGAGTAATGGTGTAGTTTGCCAGCGAATCCGGATAAATGTACTGGAAATTGTCTGCATCTTCGTTGTTGCTGAATCCGTCGCCATAATTCCAAACATAGGCCGGAGTATCCGTTGCTCCCTGAGAGTGATTGGCAATATTGACCAGCCCGGTATTGCACATATCAGGTTGATGAACAAAAAATTGTGCTTTAACAAAGGGTAGTATCTCAAAGGGTTGAATTGCGTAATTGGTACAACCGCTCAATGGATCTGTATATTCATATTGTACCAGGTAGTTCCCCTCGCCTATATCTTGAGGGAAGAAGTTACTGAAGTCAATGTAAGGTAAGCTGAGCAGGTTTGTATCCAGATCCATAAACATATATGATCCATCGGCAGGCAAGCCTCCTGTAAGGGAATAGCCTGGTGTATTGGCACACACCCAGGGTGGGTCAATAACAAGACTTACATTGGGCAGAGGTGTAACGTTTACAGTTATTGAACTTTGGGCAGTTATACCCGGCACATTGACATCTCCAAGAGTAAGCGTGTAAGTGGTGGTGGTAGTGGGACTTACTGTAGGAGAAGCTATCGTATTATCAACTAGTGACGGGTCATCGGGTACAGGAGTCCAGTTATAGGTGTAATTGCCTGAACCACCTGAAGGCAATGCCCACAGCTGGCTGGATTCTCCCATACAAATATTATCGGGAGATGCATCAATGTCAACGATTTCCAGATCAGTGCCGGTTACTATAACAATTACCTCGTCGGTATTTATACAACCGGTAGTCAGGTCTGTTACAGTTAAGGTAAAAATTTGTGACTGGGTTAAATTTACTGTTGTTGCATTCTGTAAATTTGGATTAACAAACAAAGATGCCGGTGCCCATTGATAAGAATAGGTGCCAGTGCCTCCTCCATCTGCAGCGTTTAAATTTGCCGAATTTCCTGCCAAAATCTGTAAATCACCACCCGCATCCGCAATGGGAAGTTCATGAACGGTAACTGTGTCAACAGCCGAAGAAAAACATCCGTAAGGATCGGTATAGGAATAGGTAATTACATAATCACCAGGCGGTGCAATCCCCACATGAAAATGGTTTCCGGAAACAAAATCTCCTGTATAAATACCTCCTTCCGGAGTAGCGCCAAACAGTTCTACCCAGCCCTCATATTTACACAGGTCCATGCCAGTCCATTCAATCTGAGGCAGCTCAATAACTTCCAGGTTCTGAACAGCTATGCCATGACAGCCCGTTTGAGGATTTGTGTATTCATAGCGAATTTCATTATCCCCAATATTCAGAAGCCATGGAAAAACAAAACCGGTAACATTCGGAATATCGTTGATGAAATAATTTCCACCGGTTGGAAATCCTCCGGTAAGAGGAAAAGCGTCACTGCCTTGACAAATTGGTTCAAAGGGAGACAAAGTTACTTCAAAAGGTGTATCTTGTGTGGTAGCTACAAAACTTAATGCATTGCCACCGGGATGACAAAAAACTATGGAGTGCGGTCCAGGGTCATCCACACATACGCTTAGAATTCTGTTGGATGGAATAGGAAACTGGGAGGAGCAATTCAGGGTATAATAAAAACTACCGGATGACTGGCTGAAGGCTATGGTAACCTGAGTTGCTTCAGGATGAACTGTAATCATTAGTTCAATGCAACTATAACTGGCCGGAAATTCGCAACATGAGTTACTGGGAGTTATGGAACCGGAATGAAATACTTCATTTAACGATTCTGAAAGATCAACCTCAATTAATGGACTACCCGGACAGTTCTGACTTTTTGACGAATATGAAAAAATTGTAAAAATTAAAATTGCAGTTATATACTTTCTGAACAGATTACCATTCTCTTCAAAGATCCTCACAATATCTGTTTTTTTTCTGATGTAAGCAAATCGTATTTCAGGGGTAAATAAGATGAAAATCATCCTGATTACCCTTAAAATGCCTGATTGCCATAATCCTGAAAGGTAAATTAACATTCCATGTTTTTCATTGATAAATGCCCTGATAAACCGATTGAAAACCTTATTTATCCTATGCTTTCTGCACATAACGAAAGTACAAAATAAAGCCTCCGTAATGTTTGGATAAAACAACTATAATTAATAGGTGATATTACCTGTTTATTGAACCCGTTTATTTAGTGTTTTTACGGAGTAAATAAGTAGTTTCGGGTTTTATAATAAAATTACGGGTTTTCGTATAATGATTTTCAGAATTTTGCTCTGGTTTTCAGCGTGTTATCTCTTTTTGAATTTTTGATAATCAGGTTAATTCAAACTTATCAATAAAATATTTGTTATGTTTCGGGTATTATGTATAGGTACATAGTCACTAGTGTCAGACAAAAAATGAAATAATATTAAAAAGGAATTGAGATTCCTCACTCCGTTCGGGCCCCCCCCCCCCCCCCCCCCCAAACCCCACCCTCACTAAAAATATCAAATGCCTTGTCATTTCGACCGAAGGGAGAAATCTCGAAAGTTTTACCGGAAAGTACTGATAATTAGTCTCAATTCTTAAAGTTTTATTATGTCAGGTCAAATTGATTCTGCTGAAAAGGAAAGCAACCCTTTGTTAAAAATCTTCGCCACTCCATTTGAAACACCTCCCTTTCATGAAATAAGGCATGAACATTATGTTCCCGCCTTTAAGAAAGCTATCCAAATGGCCCTGGGTGAGATAGATGAAATTACCAGTCAGAAATCCAGACCCGGGTTTAAAAACACCATCGAAGCATTATCGCATGCAGGAGAAAGACTGGCGAGGGTAAGTGAAATCTTTTTCAATCTGAACCATGCTGAAACAGATGAAAAAATGCAGCAAATAGCCCGTGAAGTTTCTCCTTTGGTTACGGATTATTACAACGACATTTTATTCAATAAAAAACTTTTTGAAAGGGTAAAACAGGTTTATCATGACAGGGACTCTCTGCAACTTAATGCAGAGCAGCGCATGCTTCTTGACAAGACCTGGAAAAGCTTTGCGCGCAATGGAGCAGCATTGCCTGAAGAGAAAAAGAAACGAATACGTGAAATTTCAAGGGAACTTTCTCAACTATCATTAAAATTCAGTGATAATATTCTGGCTGAAACCAACAACTGGTTTTTGCATATTACCGATGAAGCTGATTTGGCAGGGTTGCCCCAGTCAGCCGTTGATGCTGCTGCACATGCTGCAAAAGATAAAAACCTTAAAGGTTGGGTCATTACACTTGATGCCCCAAGTTTCATGCCTTTTATGAGATATTCTGATAAACGGGAACTGAGAGAAAAGGTATATATGGCATACACTACCCGGTGCTACAAAGGCAATGAGTTTGATAATACAGAAATACTTTTGAAGATTGCCAATTTGCGACTGGAAAGGGCCAATTTACTTGGATATCCTTCACATGCCGACTTTGTCCTTGAAGAAACAATGGCAAAAAGTGCAAATACAGTTAATAGTTTTCTGAAAGAGCTTGCAAATGCCTCCCTGCCTGTTGCCAGAAAAGAGCTTTCAGAGGTTCAGGAGTTTGCTGCAAACAAAGGGTTTGATAATAAAATTGAAGCCTGGGACTGGTCTTATTTTGCAGAAAAAATCAGACAGGAAAAGTTTGATTTTGACGAAGAACTTACCAGGCCCTGGTTCAGACTTGAAAAAGTAACAGAAGGAATTTTTGAACTTACAAACCGCTTATGGGGCCTTACTTATAAAATCAATAAGGATATCCCGGTTTATCACCCCGACGTATCTGTTTATGAAGTTTACGACGAAGATGGAAAGTTTATTTCACTTCTTTACCTTGATTTTTTTCCCCGGCCGGGTAAAAGTGCTGGAGCATGGATGACAGGTTTTCGCGAACAATACCGCAAAAACGGAGAAGATATCAGACCTCAGATATCTATTGTGTGTAACTTCTCCAAACCCACAGATACCCGTCCATCTCTGCTGACATTTAATGAGTTTACAACTTTTTTACATGAATTCGGACATGCTTTGCATGGCATCATGTCTGATGTTACCTACAGCGATTTGTCAGGTACAAGTGTTTACCGCGATTTTGTTGAACTTCCTTCTCAGATTATGGAAAACTGGGCAGTTGAGCGCGATTTTCTCAACCTTTTTGCTCTGCATTATGAAACCGGCGAGCCCATAACCGCTGAAATGGTCGAAAAAATCATTGCAACAAGAAATTTTCATGCTGCTTATGCCACAGTACGCCAATTGAGCTTCGGATTGACCGATATGGCCTGGCACAGCATTACAAAGCCGGCAGATACAAAACCGGAAGAGTTTGAACGCACAGCCATGCAACCTGTGCGGCTGTTCCGCTGGATAGAAGGTACAATGATGAGTGCGGCTTTTTCACACATTTTTGCAGGAGGTTATGCAGCAGGATATTACGGTTATAAATGGGCTGAAGTGCTGGATGCAGATGCTTTTCAGGCTTTTAAGGAAAATGGTATTTTTGATAAAAATACTGCGCAGAAATTTCGCCAATACATTCTGTCAAAAGGGGGAAGTGAACACCCCATGGATTTGTATAAAAAATTCAGGGGCCAGGAACCTACCATTGATGCTATGCTTGAAAGAGACGGTTTGAAAAAAAAGTGATGTTGCTTTCGGTTTTCAGCATTAAAAATTTTATCTTGCGGTCTTATTGGGGGTTAAGATTGAATTCCTGAGAAGAACTTCTTAAAACTGCTAATTTCAAAGCTATGATTGAAATTTTGCTTGTCATTCTGATTGCACTGGTATTGCTAAATCTGGTTGTGTTGTTAACCCGAAAACCAAAAACAGATGTTGAATCCCGATTGAAGGAGATTGAAACTCTGCTGCTCAGATTTGATTCTACGCTTGAAAGGACTGAACGTTCCATAAAAGATGAATTTCAGCGCAATCGAAATGAGTCCAATGAAATAGCAAGGCATAACAGGGAGGAACTTTCCAAAGCACTTTCTGCTTTTGGTGACCAGTTTTCAAAAAACACAAAAGACCTCAATGAGCTCATCAGACAAAAATTTTCCGACTTCTCTTTACAACAATCCGAGCTTAACAAACAAAGCACACAGAATGTAAAGGAGGTAAGAGATTCTGTGGAAAACCAGTTAAAAACCATTCGTGAAGATAACACCCGCCAACTGGATGAAATGCGAAAAACAGTTGATGAAAAACTGCAGAAAACTCTCAATGAAAGGCTGAGCCATTCTTTTGAAACCGTTGGAAAACAATTACAGGCTGTGCAGGAAGGGCTTGGAGAGATGCGCAATCTGGCCAGCGATGTAGGTGGTCTGAAAAAGGTTTTAAGCAATGTCAAAAGAAGCGGTGGTATCGGAGAAATTCAGCTTTCCATGTTGCTGGAACAGATCCTGGCACCTGAACAATATGAGGCAAATGTAAAAACCAAGGCCGGCAGTTCCGAATTGGTTGAATTTGCTATTAAACTACCAGGTAAAGACGACAGTGGTATGCATGTTTGGTTGCCCATTGATGCCAAATTTCCCAGAGAAACTTACGAACAATTGCTGGATGCCTACGAGGAGGGAGAGCCTGAGAAGGTGGCTGCAGCCCAGAAACTTCTTGATAATACAATAAAGAAGATGGCAAAAGATATCGGTGATAAATACGTCGATCCGCCATTTACCACCGACTTTGCCATTATGTTTCTGCCTTTTGAGGGTATTTATGCGGAGGTGGTAAGGAAGGCATCGCTTCTGGAGGATTTACAAAGAAATTTCAAGATTATTGTTACCGGACCCACTACTTTGGCAGCCATTCTCAATAGCCTTCAAATGGGATTTCGCACCCTTGCTATCCAGAAAAGAAGCAGTGAAGTATGGCAGGTACTCGGAGCTGTTAAGAGAGAATTTGAAAACTTTGGTGGAATGCTTGATAAAGCCCAGGGGAAAATACAAATGGGTCTCAATGATCTTGACAAGCTAAAGGGTGTCAGAACCCGCGCCATTCAAAGAAAGCTTAAAGATGTGGAAGCTCTTACGGAAGAGGAAAAAAACAAGGTTCTTCCGGAGTTGACTGATTTAAATGAATTATCAGAGGAAGACGAAGATTAGGTTTTTAAAACCATTTTAAACTGGTTTTTAAAATATTGCTGCTGTTCAATAATATGGTTATTTAGGGGAATTCCGTAACCAATTGGTTTTTATTGTATATTTGACGTATAGACATTTGTTTGTGTTTAAAAAACTTGGATAAATTCTAAACAATACCAGAAATACACTGTTTTTTAAACGTATACATATAAACTTTAACATTCTATGCTTTCATCCGGTTTTGAAAATGATTCCTCTGGCAGTAAGTCCAATAATCCGGACTTTCAGGTCCTGCTCGAAGATTTTTATGCCCGCTACCAAAGGGTAATGGCCGGAGGCTCTGAAAAAGCGCTGGCATTACACAGGAGCCGTGGCAAACTGACAGCCCGGGAAAGAATTGACACCCTGCTGGATAAGGATTCTCCTTTTCTTGAATTATCAGCTCTGGCTGCTATGGGGCAATATCATGATCAATTCCCTTCGGCCGGTGTTGTTACAGGTATCGGAAAGGTTCACGGCAGGTATGTTGTTATTGTTGCAAACGATGCTACTGTAAAAGGTGGAACATATATCCGCGAAACCATACGGAAACATATTCGCGCGCAGGAAATAGCCATTGACAATCATTTGCCGGCCATATACCTGGTTGACAGCGGTGGCATTTTTTTACCCGAACAATCCAGGGTTTTCCCTGACCGGGATGACTTTGGCCGTATTTTCAGTAACCAGGCACGCATGTCTGCCATGAAAATCCCACAGATTGCAGTAGTAATGGGCTCATGCACGGCAGGTGGTGCCTACATTCCCGCCATGAGTGATGAAAGTATCATTGTGAAAAATCAGGGCACAATCTTTATAGGGGGTCCGCCTTTGGTTAAGGCAGCTACGGGAGAAGAAGTTACGGATGAAGTACTGGGAGGGGGTGAGGTACATGCACGCATATCAGGGGTGGTTGACCATCTGGCTGATGATGATGTGCATGCTTTGAAAATATGCAGGGATATTGTAGCTACATTTCCTCAGGCTGACCGACAAATTACTGACAGGATTGAATCAAGACAGCCTCTTTATTCGGCTGAAGAATTGCATAACTATGCAGTTATACAAACAAACCTGCCGGTTGACCATTTCTCCATAATTGAGCGATTGGTGGATGCAGGTGAATTTCATCCTTTTAAAGCAGAATATGCCAAAACAATTATTACCGGTTTTGCCAGGATCGATGGGTACAAGGTGGGAATTATCGCAAACAATGGAGTTGTTTTTGGTGAAACTGCCCGAAAAGCTGCACATTTCATCCAGCTTTGCAATTATCGCAAAATTCCCATGGTTTTTCTGCAGAATATAACCGGCTTTATAGTAGGTAAAAAATATGAGCATGAAGGCATTGCACGAGATGGTGCCAAATGGATACATGCTGTTGCCACCAGTACAGTGCCGATAATAAGTATCGTAACAGGAGGATCATACGGTGCCGGAAACTACGCTATGGCAGGTCGTGCTTATGACCCTCGTTTTCTGTTTATGTGGCCAAATGCCCGGATAGGAGTTATGGGCGGCGACCAGGCTGCACGGGTTCTCACACAGATAAAGCAGGCAAAAGCAAAGAATAGTGATGACAAACACGGCAAATCTGAAGAAGAAATTTTCAATGAAATTAAAGCAAGGTACGACTACGAAAGCTCGGCTATTTACTCCACCAGCCGTATCTGGGATGATGGAATTATAGACCCGGCAAGTACCCGTAAAATTTTATCTATTGTACTCGATATAACAACCAACAAAAAATGGGAAGAGCACCGGCCGGGGGTTTACAGGATGTAATTGGCAAAAAAGAAAAATAAAAAAAGTACCAAATGAGTACATACCAGAACATACAAACCGGGTTCAGCGAAGGAGTTTTTTCTCTTATACTCAGTAGAGAGGAAAAAAGAAATGCCATCAATGAGCAAACCATGGATGAATTGCTGGATGCAATAGAAAGTATTCCAAATCAAAAAGATGTTTTGGTTGCCATTTTGCAGGCAAAAGGGACAGATTTTTGTGCAGGGGCTGATCTCGATTGGATGCGCACCACACAGGAAATGAATATAGAACAACTGCAACAGCAAAATTTTAAACTGCAGAAAGTTTTTGCCCGTTGGTATGATTTACCCGTGTTCACCATAGCCCTTGTTCATGGTAATGTTGTGGGAGGTGCCATTGGGCTTGTTGCGGCTTCGGATCTGGTAATTGCCCGACCTGATACAAGTTTCAGGTTTTCAGAAGTTAATCTGGGGCTTATTCCTGCAACTATTGCACCTTTCGTAATGCAAAGAACAAACTTTCGGTTCATTCGAAATGCCATGCTTACGGCCATGCCATTTAATGCTGATGAGGCCAAAGCAAATCACCTTGTCGATGTTATTGCCGATAAAGGCCTGATGCAGAGTATTACAGAGGATTACATCTCCTTTTTGCGCAAAAATGAACCAGGTGCAGTAGCCCAATGTAAACAATTACTCAATGATCTTGTTTTAAATCGGATACAAGAGCCCATAGATCAGCATACAACGCGTCTTTTGGCAGAAGTACGTAAATCTGAAGCGGCCTCTGAGCGTATTGAAAATTTTTTTAAAAAAGCAAGTAAACGGAATGAAGATTAAAAGAATACTAATTGCCAACAGAGGTGAAATAGCTCTGCGGATCATCAGTACTCTGAAAAAATTAAAGATACAAAGTATTGCTATCTTTTCAGAAGCTGACAGAGCTGACCGGCATGTCTGTGAAGCCGATGAGGCCTGCTCACTGGGAGAGGGAAGTCTTGAACAAACATGGTTGAATATCCCGCTTATTATTGACATTGCAAAGCAAAGTGGAGCTGATGCAATTCATCCGGGTTATGGCTTCCTTTCTGAAAATGCAACTTTTGCCAGGGCATGTGAAGATGCCGGTATCATTTTCATAGGCCCTGAAAGCCATGTAATAGAAAAAATGGGAAGCAAACTGGTAGCAGCTCAATATGCAAAAAAAGCGGGCATTCCGCTATTGCCCCGCCTCGAAGGGTCTCCCGATTACCTGGTAAATAATGCTGCATCGCTCGGATTTCCCCTTTTGGTAAAAGCAGCTGCAGGTGGTGGAGGAAAAGGGATGATCCGTATTGATCGTCCTGAAATGCTTAAAGATGCTGTATACACAGCATCACAGCAAGCAAAGCGGTATTTTGCTGATGAAAAGGTATATGTAGAAAAATACGTTGAAAATCCAAGGCATATTGAAGTGCAGATTTTGGCAGATCAGCATGGCAATGTAATTCATTTACTTGAAAGGGAATGTACCCTTCAAAGAAACCACCAGAAGGTAGTTGAAGAAGCACCCTCTGTAACTCTCAATGCAAAAGTGCGAAAGGCTCTTCATGAAAGTGCTGTAAGTCTTGCCAAAACAGTTGGATATACCAATGCCGGTACTGTAGAGTATATTATGGATGAAAATCTGCAGTTTTATTTTCTTGAAATGAACACCCGTATCCAGGTAGAACATCCGGTTACGGAAATGATTACCGGTGTCGATCTTGTGGAGGAGCAAATCAAAGTTGCAGAAAACAAACCTCTTGGCATGAAACAAAATGATATAAAAGCCCGTGGTCATGCCATAGAAATGCGGCTATACGCCGAGGACCCCTCACAGAATTTCAGACCTTCTGCAGGTTTTATTAAGAAAATTTTATTTCCCAAAACCAAAGGTTTGCGTATTGACAGTGCAATTGCAGAATCAGGCTTTGTGCATCCCAGCTTTGATGCTATGATTGCCAAAGTGGTATTTCATGATAAGGATAGAAAAAGTGCAATTCATGGAATCAAAAATACACTCTCTCAAATTCTTGTTCATGGAATAAAAACCAATTTAAATCTGCTTTCCTCAATTGCCGGCTCAAGGTTATATGCCGGAAATAATATCAGTACGCATACTATCAGCCGGAATCTTAAAAAATGGTCAGTGCCAACATCTGATGCAGAGAAAAATACTCTGGTAGCTGCTCTCTTCCTCTGGCTGGAAAGATACAGTCATTTATCGGAAGGCAACTCATGGAGAATGGCAGGCAAGGAAATTATTAAAATCAATGGTTTGGAAAAGAATGTGTTTTACTACCCCAAAGGAGAAAAAGGTATTGTAATTACTATGGATGGTGAAACTTTTTCCTTTGAGAATATTACTGTAAATGAAAATAAAATAACAGTTTCATGGAACAATTTCAATGAGAATGTTGTTTTTAATTATTCGCAACACGATGCATTGTTTTTAACTGACAAAAATCAGTATCATGTAAGGCTTGCTGAAGTTGTTCCTGTTCCAAAGTTATCTTCAAACGGACTACCTTCCAGGATACCCGATTTAAAAGCTTCATTGTTTGGTAAGGTATTACGGATAAATGTTGTTGAGAAGCAGAAAGTGAGGAATGGGGATCCGCTTATGGTGCTTGAATCTATGAAAATGGAAAACACAATATTGGCTCCCGGTGATACAATTATTTCAAAATTGAATGTAAAAGTTGGTGATCAGGTTAGCGATGGGCAAACGCTCATATTCTTTGAAGCCTGAAGCTGTAGTTTTAATTAATTAAAAAGCAGAAATGAAAAGAAGCCCTTATTTTTCGCAGGAGCACGAGGAATTTCGTCAAATGGTGCGAAAATTTGCAGAAGAGAAAGTACGGCCTGTTGCAGCTGAACTGGACCAAAAAGAGATTTTTTCGGAAGAACTTACCAAGGCCATGGGATATGCAGGTCTCTTCGGTGTCAATATTCCTAAAAAATATGGAGGATTAGGACGTGATTACAGCTCACTTGTGCTTGCCGTAGAAGAAATTGCGCGGGTTGACGGTAGCCAGGCTGCTACACTTGCAGCTCACAATTCTTTGGGAATTGGCCCAATTTATATGTTTGGTACAGAAGAGCAAAAGCAGAAATTTATTCCTCAACTCACATCAGGAGAGCATACATGGGCTTTTGCACTTACCGAACCCAATGCCGGCAGTGATGCCATGGGTGCTGAGACTTTTGCAGAAATTAAAAATGGTGAATGGGTAATAAACGGGAATAAAATATTCATTTCCAATGCAGCTGCACCTATGTCGCTGGGTGGTACAATCCTCGCGGTTACCGGTGAAGAAGACGGTAAGAAGCTACTGACCTGCATTTTGGTGGAAAGCTCTTCTCCGGGATATGGTAAGGAGAGGATAACCAATAAAATGATGTGGAGAAGTGCAGATACAGGAAAGCTGAGTTTTGATAACGTAAAAGTGCCTGAATCCAACCTGCTGGGAGAGCTGGGTAAAGGAGGAAGGCAAATGCTGGAAACCCTTGATAGCGGACGTTTGACCATCGGAGCTATGGGATTGGGGCTTGCCAGGGGTGCATTCGAAATGGCAATGGAATATGCCAATAAGAGGCAGCAATTCGGAAAATCAATTAAAAAATTTCAGGCAGTTTCTTTCAAACTTGCCGATATGGCATTGAAAATTGAACTTGCTGCCAATACCCTTTATAATGCTGTATGGCGCAAAGACAACGGACTGCCCTTTGGCAAGGAAGCTGCCATGGCTAAGCTTTATACTTCTGAAATAGCACGTGAGGTTGCCGATGAAGCTGTTCAGATACACGGAGCATACGGCCTTGTTCGCGATAACGACGTGGAAAGATTTTATCGCGACCAGAGAATTTTACAGATTGGCGAGGGAACCAGTGAAATTCTAAGGCTTGTTATTTCACGTCATATTGACCAATAGAAAAACACAAAAAAGCACTTATTATGGAAGACCGCAAGAAGGATCACATCAACCTTGCCCTTACCAATCGCACAGGAACCATTGAAAAAGATGCACGGTTCATTTATGAGCCGTTGCTCTCAGGGCACTCTGTTCCAAAGTTGCCGGAAGTAAAACTCGCCGGAAAGGCAATGAAAGTTCCCATTTGGATTTCAAGTATGACCGGAGGCAGCGGTATCGCCAGGCATATAAATACCAACCTTGCTATGGCAGCAAATGAATTTGGACTGGGAATGGGACTAGGCTCCTGCAGAATACTGCTGGAATCAGAAAAACATCTTTCCGATTTTGATATGAGAAAAGTAATCGGAGATGAACAACCCTTTTGGGCCAACCTGGGTATTGCCCAACTGGAGCAAATGGTTGAAAAGGGAACACTGAATGAGGTGACTGATATGGTTAATCTGCTCCGTTGCGATGGATTGGTTATTCATATTAATCCATTGCAGGAGTGGTTTCAGCCTGAAGGAGACCGGCTGGCGAATCCACCCATCGAAATAATAAAAGAAGTTGTAAATCAGCTTCATATGCCCATGCTGGTTAAAGAAGTAGGTCAGGGAATGGGGCGCGAAAGTCTTAGGGCTCTTATGAAGCTGCCTATTGCTGCAATTGAGTTTGCTGCCTTTGGGGGTACAAATTTTGCACGTGTGGAAATGATGAGGCGACCCTCAACTGACCATGAGTTATTTGAACCCATGGTTTATGTTGGCCAGACAGCTTCCGACATGCTTGACGATGTTAAGAAACTCATTGAACAGGGTGAAGACTGTAAACCCCCAATGCTGATTATAAGCGGTGGCATAAAAAATTATCTGGATGGTTATTATTTTATCAAAACCAGCCCGATACCGGCTGTTTATGGAATGGCATCAGGCTTTCTGAAACATGCACGCGACAGTTATTCTTCCTTAAGAGACTGGGCAAAATCTCATATTGATGGTCTTAAGGTAGCTCATGCTTATCTGAAGATTAATGAATAAATCAGGATTTGTCATTTGAGTAATAATCTCAAAATGGTTATGCTTTTAAATTGTTGATTTCAGTTTCGATTTTCCAATTTATTTCAAAAGAAAGTGAGATGATAAAAAAGGGCTTCTCAAAACTCAGTCGCGATGAAAAAATATCCTGGTTATCAGAGTATACAAAGGATAAAAACCTGGAGGACTTCCTAAGCACTTTCACAATTCCTGAGCCTGATTTGCAGAAAAAATTTGAAAGCTTTTCAGAAAATACACTTTCCAATTATCATCTCCCCTGGGGTATAGTTCCCAATGTACTTGTTGATGGACATTTATTCCATGTTCCTGTGGTTATTGAAGAAAGCTCGGTTGTGGCTGCAGCATCCAAGGCAGCATCATTCTGGGCACAAAGGGGAGGTTTTAAAACGCTTTTTATCTCCACTTTAAAAAAAGGCCAGCTCCATTTTTTGTTTAATGGTAATGGTGAAAAGTTAAAAACACAATGGCCTGAAATTGCCTCCGAACTGAGAAAGGGTACTTCACATATTTCTCAAAACATGGAAAAAAGAGGCGGAGGTATTACCAAAATTGAACTCAAAAAAATTGAAGGCCTGCCTGCCGAATATTTTCAACTTGACCTGGAAGCGGAAACCATAGACAGCATGGGTGCCAATTTTATCAATTCTCTCCTGGAGGAGATGGGACGAATTTTGCCGGATATCATAAAAGCAAGGGCAGGAAGCGGAGAAACAGATATAATAATGGCCATTCTCTCCAACCATACACCCGACAGTATTGTAAAGATGAAGATTGAAACGCCTGTGAGCCAGCTTACATGGAGCAAGTATATGCAGCCCGAAAGATTTGCCCGCCGAATGCAATGGGCTGCAGATATTGCCTGGCATGATACAGGTCGTGCAGTTACACATAACAAGGGAATATACAATGGAGTAGATGCGGTAGTGCTTTCTACGGGAAATGATTTCCGTGCCGTAGAAGCTGCAGGGCATGCATACGCTGCAAGAGACGGTCAATATCGTGCACTAAGCAGGGTAAAACCGGGTAAGGATATTTTCAGCCTGCAAATTGAGATACCCCTTGCATTGGGCACAGTAGGAGGTCTTACAAAATTACACCCGCTTGCTGAAAAAACACTGAAAATTCTTGGTGAACCCGATGCCAGAACCCTTATGAAAATTGCCGCTGCAGTTGGCCTGGCAAATAATTTTGCGGCCATGGCCTCGCTGGTTACAACGGGTATTCAGCAGGGGCATATGAAAATGCATCTTCAAAATATTCTGAACTCATTGAATATAAATCCTGAATACCATTCCAGAGTAGAAGAGTATTTCAGGGATAAAACCGTTAGTGTTAGTGCCGTAAGGCAGTTTGTTTCCACACTTCAATAAAATATGCAGCTATGGAAAAAATATTTTCGCATGCCAAGCTCATATTAATGGGTGAATACGCTGTATTACACGGTGCGGATGCAGTTTGCCTTCCACTGAAAACAGGTCAATTGCTAAAAGTAAATGAAGATAATTCCACCCGGATAAAATGGAAATGGACCTGGAATGAACAAATACTTGCCGATTTTATTCTTGACACTGAAACTTTACAAATCACAGAAAATCCTACTGGCAAACCCGATTGGGCAGTAAAACTTATCAAACTTATCAGGCAAAGCAATCCGGATTTTTTAAGAAACAAAGGTTGCAGTTTACATTTCGAAAATTACTTTCCACCTCAATGGGGTTTGGGAAGCAGTTCAGCCACTATCTCTTCTTTATGCAGGCTGGCAGGGGTGAATGCCTATCCGGTTAATGAAAAACTTATGGGAGGTTCGGGAGCTGATATTGCTTGTACCACTGCAAAAAGCTGGTTTCTGTATCGCAAAAAACTACCTTTACCCCAAACCTGGCATATTCCTTTTGAATATCCGTTCTTAAATAATACTTTTTTCATTTATTCCGGACAGAAAAAAGATACTGCCGGGCATCTGAAAGAAATGTCAACGAAAAAAAACAGCAAAATGAATGCTGACTGGCTTAAGATAAATGAATACGTTTATCGTTTTCTTGCACCAAAAGAGACTTCTGATTTGCTCGAAATCATTGAACACCATGAATTATTCATTTCCGGAAAAATAGGAATAGAGCCTGTGGCAAATCAATTTTCCGATTTTCAGGGCGGGATAAAGTCATTGGGTGCATGGGGCGGTGATTTTTTAATGGCCGTAAGTATGCAACCGGCAGCTGCAGTCAGAAAATATTTTATTGATAAAGGATTTACCGACATATTTTTGTGGAAGGATTTTGTTGAGGCAAATGAGTTTGGAGATAAATAAAAACCGGGTAATTAAGATTATTAAATAAAAACAATATTGTGTCATGTGTATAAAGGGAAAAATAAGTTTCAGCAGCCCGTCAAACATAGCTATTATTAAATACTGGGGCAAGGAGCCCGGCGACCAAATTCCCATGAATCCTTCGCTGAGTATGACGCTTGATAAGTGCAGGAGCTTTACCAAAGTAGATTATGAAGTAAAAAAGGGAATAAGTACTTCAGTGGAGGTTATTTTTGAGGGGAAAAGGTCCACTGAAATTGAAGCCAAAATGCAAAGGTGGTTTACAAAAATATCCTATTTCTATTCCTGGTTAAAATATGCACGCTTACGAATTGAAAGTTATAACAATTTTCCCCATTCAGCCGGAATAGCCTCATCGGCCAGCGGTATGAGTGCCCTGGCAATGTGTCTGTCGGCTATTGATGACCATTTAAGAAAAAATGGAGCTGAAAACTTACAATTACAGAGCAATATTTCACGCCTGGGTTCTGGAAGCGCTTCCCGGTCTGTAATGGGGCCCTGGGTTATCTGGGGAGAAACTGAAGATTATCAGGGCAGTTCAAATGACCATGCAGTGCTTGTTTCAGATGTGCACAGGGAATTTGAAAAACTCAATGATACCATTATTGTTGTTGATAAAGCTCCAAAAGCTATCAGCAGCCGTGATGGCCATGCGCTTATGGAAGGACATCTCTGGCGAAAGGGGCGGATTGAACAGGTGAAAAGTAATTTTAAGGGTTTATTAAAAGCCCTGAATACAGGTGATTGGGAATTGTTTGCGAAAATCACCGAAAATGAGGCCCTGAGCCTGCATGCCCTTATGCTTGCATCCGAAGGGGGGATGATGCTATGGAGAGGCCGCACAGTAGAATGGATGCACTATCTGAGAGAAGAACGACAAAAGTCAGATATTCCGCTCACATTTACTCTGGATGCAGGTGCCAATATACATTTATTATATCCGGATAAGGCAAAAGAAAAAATCGCCATGATTTTGGAAAAATCCCCGGTTTCTCATATTGAACTTATTCATGATCAAACAGGACAGGGTCCGCAAAAACTAATTGACGAGTATGAATATTGCTGAGAAGAAGAAATTTTATGCCAAAATACTTTTGCTGGGAGAATACAGTATTATTCTCGGAGGTGAGGCCATAACTGTTCCATTTGAGCGTTTTGCCGGACACTTTGATTTTATTTCAGAAAAAGATGAAACCCAACAGGTATCCCGGCAAAGTAACCTGAAACTCAAAAAATACCTTGATTATCTTTTGAACCCCGAAGTCAGGACCAGGTTTCAGTTTCCCCTGAAACTTGAGCAACTGAAAAATGATTTAGACAAGGGAATGTATTTTAAAAGCACCATCCCGGAAGGATATGGAGCAGGTAGCAGTGGTGCACTGGTAGCAGCAATTTTCTACTATTATTCCAATCAGTTTTCAGGGGAGCAGGATGCTAATCATACTTCACAACTTGCCGAATTCAGACAACAGCTGGCCCTCATGGAATCCTATTTTCATGGCAGTTCCTCAGGGCTTGATCCGCTCAGCAGTTTATTGGGCCGTACTTTAAGGATAGATGCTCAAAAAAGAATTTCTTTCCCCGAATTACCTTTGTTTGCCAGGCAATCTCAAATTACAATCTTTCTTCTGGATACCCTGAATCCTGGAAATACAAAACCTCTGGTTGATGGTTTTAAACAACAAATAGCTGATAAAGTGCTGGATGGAGAACTGCTTGTAGCGCTTAATAATCAAATTGTTCAGGCTTTACTTAACAGAGACCAGCTTTTCTTTGATAGCTTTCTCAGGCAATTGTCACTTTTTCAACTGGAAAATATGAAACCCATGATTCCTGAAAATATCCGTCCACTATGGCAACGTGGAATTGATACCGGTGAATATACCCTGAAGCTGTGTGGCTCAGGCGGTGGTGGATTTGTACTGGGGTTTACCGAAAATTTTGAGAAAGCTAAAGCAATCTGCGAACAAGAGGGACTTAATTCGATGGTTTTACTTTAATAATTTGGGCATTTTTCTACCATTATATCCTTATTGCATCCCCAGGTGTTTAAATGCTTCGTAAACCAGAAAAGCCGGCCATACTATAGCTTTTAGAAATCCTAATAATCCGGCCCATAAACCTGTAGCCTGGGATATGAAATAAATGGCTGCACCTATAAAACCTAAGCCATATACTGCACCCGAATGGGCATTGCTGTGAACATCTTTTTTCATTACAATCCTTTTTTGTGATTTTTGAATTATAAAAGTAAAACTAATTTCGTTTGAAAAATCTTTTTTCCCAGTCAAATTTTTACTAAATTGAGGTAAATTATAAATATTCTGAATTGCCTGTTTTATCAACTTTCAGGTCTTGAAAATCGAGTTCAGGCAGATGGAATTTCATTAAACCTAAACAACATGAGAGAATTTTTGGAAAACACCGAATTTCAGCAAATTTTAACTGAAGTTGAAAAACTTGTAAAAAGTAAAAAGCGCTATTCGGATATAGAAGATGGAGAGGGGAACCAATACGTTGACCTGGTGCAGGAGGGAGGGGGAGTACTTGGTATTGCACTGGTGGGTTATACCTATGTTCTTGAAAAAGCCGGCATTCGTTTTTTCAGCCTTGCCGGAACTTCTGCGGGTGCCATTAATACCATTATGCTTGCCGGACTGGGTCCTGTGCAGGATACAAAATCTGAAGCAATACTTAAAATTCTGAGCAAAAAGGATCTTTTTGATTTGGTAGATGGGGATCGGGCAGTGAAAAGACTCATACAACGCGCCATTAGGGGTGAATCGGGTATGGGCTGGTACCTTGCACGCCATGCAATAAGACTCTACCGGATACTGACACGCCGCCTTGGTTTAAATCCCGGAGAGAATTTTACCAACTGGATCACAACCGAACTGGCAGCCAATCAAATCAGCACAATGGCTGATTTGAAATCACTCAGAACCAAGCTTCCACCGGGCTTAAAACATACCGGAGGATATTCTCCTGACGGCCTTCTGCCCCGGCTTGCTATTATAGCTGCCGATATTACAACCCATAGCAAGATTGAATTTCCACGTATGACCGGATTGTTTTTTGCAAATCCGGATAAGGTTTCTCCTGCCGAATTGGTACGCACATCCATGTCAATACCTTTGTTTTTTGAACCCGTTACATGGGAAAATATTCCCAATGCCGGCCAAAAAAGTAATCAGGCATGGATTGAACATTGTCGCTATTTTGGACCTGTGCCCGAAAAAGTAACTTTTGTGGATGGAGGTATGCTTTCCAACTTTCCCATAAACGTATTTCACCGCACCGACGGAGGTGTACCCCGCATGCCAACTTTCGGAGTTCGTTTGAGTACATTCAGGGAGTCCTATTCCAAAATAAAAGGACTTAAATCCATGGCAGGTGCCATGATCAGTACTATGCGCCAGATTTATGACTATGATTTTCTGAAGCGTAATCCAGATTATTCTCAGCTCATTTGTCATATTGATGCTGATAAGGATTTTAACTGGCTGGACTTTGAAATCAGCAGAGAAGAGCAGGTGAATATGTTTATACTCGGTGCCCGTGAAGCGCTTCGTTTTTTAAATGAATTTGACTGGGAGAAATACAAAGAAACCCGAAGAAAACTTGCTGCTGCAAGAAACTGATACTTCAGGTATGTTTACCTGATTTTGTTGATTATTCGCCTGAGTTCAGGCCGGTTTATCTTACCGGTGGGTGTCTTTGGGAATACAGGGATGCAAAAAACCCTTACAGGTAAAGAATAGTGGTGAACTATTTTTCTGATTTCATCTATAAGCTTATTTTCTTCTTCGGGTGCGATACCTTCCCGTTCCAAAACCAGTGCTACCCCTTCACCCAGCCTTTCATCCTGAATGGAACTGATGGCAAAATTTACACTGATAATCTGAGAAATTGAGTTTTCCAATTCTTCCGGTTGGATTTTTATCCCTCCGCTATTGATGATGTTATCATACCGGCCTTTCCATCGAAATTGCCTGTTGTTGACAATTTCAACCACATCATTTGTTTTTAGCACACCGTCAAAGAGTTGCGGGTTTTCAATTACCAGACAACTGTTTTCATCTACACTGATTTTTGTTTCTCCCAAAACGGTATAAAAGTCTGATCTTTCCCGGCCATTTACCTTTCGAAGGGCGATATGACTGCTGGTTTCAGTCATGCCATAAGTAGCGTGGATTTCAACCGGCAACTTTTGTATATCCCTCTCAAGTACATGGCTTATTTCACCACCTCCAACAATGAGCGTTTTTACCGGTGAACCAGAACCCAGGTCTTCAAGCGATTGATATAGCTGAAAGGGAGTAATGGCAGCGAAATCAATGCTGATGGGCAAATCTTTAAAAGGCCGACCAGAGGGTTCTTTTAAAATCAGATTACACCCTGACACAAATGCCCTGACTATCATCATTCGGCCTGCTATGAAGGACGCAGGAAGGCAAAGCAAGGCAGTACTTTTATTATTCAACCGAAAGAAATCACAAGTCTTTTCTGCTGAATAAGCCATCCAGGCTTTTTTCAGTGAGAGAGTTCTTGGCTTGCCGGTAGAACCTGAAGTTTTTATATTAATGAAGTCTTCATCATTCAGCCATTCCCGGATGAAATCAAAAACGTTTCTTTCCCATACAGGCACAGAATTATTGAGAAACTTTTTTCGGCATAGATCCGGCAAAACTTCAGGAGCATAATATTTGCTGTTCAGAGTAAGGCTTTTATAATTATTCATCATAAAATTAGTCTTACTTTTTTCTGAGTATCCAGGCATCACCTGAAATATTTCTTCTTACCTCATTAAGTGCCTCCCGGGCCTGTCTCAGATTTGGATATGAATTAAAATATACATGATAAAAGCCATGAGGAGTATCCTCAAGAATTCCAACAGTTTCAATACCTTGCAATCTGGCCCTTTGTAATGTGGCCTCAGCACCGCTGAAGTTTCTGAAAGCTCCTATAATAATGTAATAGCGAAGCTCTTTAGTAACTTCGTCCGGAGAAGGTGTTGCTACAAAAGTAGGTTTATCTGTATCTGCTTCTTTGGTAAATATCCATGCATCAGGTGTGAAATCAGTTCTTATCTGTCTGATTTCATTAATGGCCTGACGCCTTGATTGATAAGCACTATGATATACTCTGAAATTTCCGTCTACAGGACTTTCCAAAATACCGGCACTTCTCACTCCTTTGCCTTCCAGCTCACGTAGTAACTCCCTTGCCCTGCTCATTGTTCTCAATGAACCGACAATGATAAAATGAGTAGGGAATAATTCAACCTCCACTATTTCTTCCTCAATTACCGGTTCAACATCAACAGGTGATATTTGTTCCAAAGGCTTGTCTGCAATCATTATCCTTTCAGTGGGAATCATCTCCCATTCCAGATGTACTCTTCTCTCCCGCGAAGCTTCCACACTGTATACCGATCGTTGACGATCAGTACGGCTGGCTGAAACTTGAGAAGGTGCTTTGGTGTCGCCTATAATTATTTCATTAAATATTATACGCTCATTATCAATGTATGTTTGAAAATCAAAATCCAGCTGATTGTGGAAGAAGTTCTTAACAGATGCATTTCTTCTCCTGGAGAGTAATTCATTGTATCTGCTTGTTGCCAGCGGACTTGCATATGCAGTTAATTCAATTGAAAAATCGAATCCTGCCTCAAGTTGTTCCTGTAAATAAGGGAGAAATGACCTGAGTTTAAGCATTGAGGAGTCAACCTTTTCAAAAAAATCATCCAGTTCTTCCCTTGTATTTATGCTGTTTTGAAAATAGAGATCACGGTTTTTCAAATAAATATTATATGCTGCTTCATAGTCTGCCACAGATCTATAGCCCATTCGTGCAATGGGGGGGATGTCATTTTCAAAATAGAGAACAATCAGTCCTTGGGTAATTAATTCTATCTCGGGCATTTGTTCCAGCAGGAATGTAATATTAAAATGCTGATCTTCGGGTCTGAACTCATCATTGCTGAGTCTGAGAGCATGATAGCCTGATTTGCTTACTTCAAAATTAAAAACTCCCGGATCAGGAGCGCTGCGAAACAATAAACCACGGCCATCTTCATCAGTGATGACTATTCCAAATACATTTTTCTCATCGGAACCAAAAGCTACAAGAGCTTCATTGACAGGATCAAGTGTTTCCGCATCTTTAACTGTGGCAAAAAAGTTATATTCGATGGGGAAGGGGTCGGGAATATTGAAAACATAAATATTGTCTTTTAATATACCGGTTACCCTGTTGGTTGAAAAAAAGCCCAGTGAGTCCCCATCAAAGCTTATTGCAAAGTCATCATATGGGGAGTTGATGGGTTTGGGAAACAGATTTCTCATGCCATCGCGGTATAGAACAATGTCAAGCCCTCCATGGGTTTCAATGTGATTGGTAGAATAGATAAGATCTCCGTCAGGGGAAAGCGAAGGGAATACTTCGTCGTAAGGGGAATTGATATCCGGTCCCAGATTTACCGGGGTTTCCCATTCTTTACCGTTCCATTTTGCTTTGTATAAATCAAATCCTCCATATCCACCGGGCATGTCAGACGAGAAATACAAAGTTTGATTTTTGTCATCATACCAGGGGTGTTGCATAGAATACCGATCGTCAGAAAATGGAAACATTCTTCCATCACTCCATCGACTGTTTTCTCTTACATAATACTCAAGGTAAAGGTTGTGCTCGTCCCGTAAATTAGGCCTTTTAAAGTTACGGGTAATAACAACCAGGTTTGTATCAGCGGATATTGCAATTGGCCCATCATGAAACCGGGTATTTAAACGGCGGGGGAGAAAGTCAGGGAGACGAATCTGCTCATGATTTTCATCGAAAGCGTAAACGTTTAGAAAAGGTTTGTTTGAAAAAGAAAAAAACCTTCGGGATGATTTTCTGGAAGAGGTAACAAAGAGAATATTATTCCAGTTAAAAGGAGCAAAGTCCTCTTTTGCTGAATTACCTGAAAAAGGCTTCATGTTTTTTGCATCAAACTCCCAATCCCTGTAAAAGTATCCTGTTGAAGATTCATAACCTGATGTGGTATTTAGCAGGCGGGCTGTATGGGTAAAATTGCGTTTTTGTTGTAAAGTGGATATGAGTGAAAGGGTTTCGGATTTCCGATAAAAATTAAGGGCATCTTCATATTCTCCCATATAGAAAAGTACTTCCGCAAGGTTTATCGTAAGACTGTCATGCCCACTTTCAATTGCCTTCTGGAGATAGGTTTTTGCCTGCCCAAGGTCAAGGGCGATGAATCCCTCTCCCTGCTCAGGGAAGCTGGCTTGTAATTCCTCTGCCTGAGAAATGATAAGAGCACCATATAGGATAAAGATAAAACCCCAAAGCTTCATTAGCAGCTGGCATTTGATGTAATAACTAAAAACCGGTTAAAAAACCCCTTTAAATATTAATTTTATAAGCTTTTCAGGTGCTGTCTGTGAAAAGTAAAAATAAAGGTTTTGATCCTTAAAAACAGGCTTTGTTGAAAAATAATGATAACTTTTTATTGCGATGGAAACGGTAGCTTTTTGCTATAAAATCCGGCTGTAATCCCAGCTAACATTAACCCGGTGGTAGAGCAACGGACCAGACAATTCAAGAGGTGAATCAATATTATTACTAAAAACCTGTCCGGTGCCTAATCCCTGAACCATTTCCGGATTAAGAGTGAAAACCCATTGTGCAATGGCATTAAGGCCTACATTACTTTCAAGTGCCGATGTTGCCCACCAGCCGATGTTTTTTGCTGCTGCAATGTCAATCCATTCCCTGCTTTTCTGAAGACCCCCAATCAAGCTGGGTTTCAGAATAATATATTGTGGTTTTATTGTATCAAGCATTTTTTCTTTAATGATTGTGTTAATTATGCCAATCAATTCTTCGTCAAGAGCAACGGGCAGGGGAGATGTATGGCAAATTTCTGCCATAGCTTCCCATTGACCAGCTTTTATAGGTTGTTCTATGGAGTGTATATGAAAATCTGAAAGTTGCTTAAGCTTTTCCGGTGCATCATTCACTGAAAAAGCACCATTGGCGTCAAGCCGGATTTCCAGGTCTGCAGGTTTAAACTGGTTGCGGATGTTCCTGAGCAAAGATATTTCTTCATCAAAATCCAATGCCCCGACTTTTAGTTTCAATACCCTGAAACCCTGGTCAAGTTTTTCACGGATACGAGATTGCATTTCCTGTTTATTCCCCATCCAGATAAGTCCGTTTATGGGAATGCCTTTTTCCCCGCGTGTAAATGCAGAAGGAAAAAGGATTCCTGCCGATTCATGCTGCAGGTCAAGCAACGCAGTTTCCAAACCGAACCGGATGGAAGGAAATTCGTCAAGGTCATCAAGGGAGGGAACCACACCAGAATTGATTTTTTCAGCTATCTCAAATATTTTTTGTTCATAGCCATCTGGGTATTCGGGGTTCAAACCTGCGATAACAGAGCATTCCCCAACTCCTGAATAGCCATTATGTTCCAAAATAAAAAACCAGGAAGGTTTGCTGTTCAAAGTACCACGGGAAGTTTGTCCGGGTGTGATAAACTGTAGATCTATTCTTGAGACTCTGGCTTTGATCATTTTGAACGCTTCTTAAAATTATGGAACGCTGATGACGCGGATTTTTTTTGATTTCAAATTGATGATCTGATAATCAGAACTAAGGGACAGAGACCGATTGTTGCTATATAACCATTCCGATGCCAAAAGTTATTGCAAAAACAAGTGTTGCCAATGCGAGTCTTTTTAATTCGGGATATAATTCCATTGGATCATTATAGCGGAAAACGGCAATTGCATTACGGAAAAAAAGCGGGAAGGCGAGTATGAACAGAAACTGGTAAGCTGAATGATAATTAAAAATCACGTACAACGGACCCAGAATTGCTGATATAACAATCAATCCTAAATGATAATACTTGGCACGCTGATTTCCCAGCCAAACCACAAGCGTTCTTTTATGTGCTTTTTTATCGCTTTCGTAATCGCGCAGGTTGTTCAGATTCAGCACTCCGGCACTTAGCAAGCCAATAGCAGCAGCAGGCAGTGCATGCCAGGGATTAAAAGTTCCTGTATGAAGAAAATGTGTGCCCAGAACTCCAATCAGTCCGAAGAACATAAATACGGAAATATCACCCAGCCCCCTGTATCCATAAGGGTTTTTTCCAACAGTATATTTTATGGCAGCAACTATGGCAGAAATACCCAGGACCAGAAAAATCAGGATTATTCCTGCATCTTTTCCTCCTGCCCCAAACCAGATCAAAAGCAATCCGGAAATCAAAGCAAGAATGATGTTCAAAACAATGCCTTTTTTCATCTGGGTGGTACTAATCAGTCCACTTTGTACCAGTCGGCGCGGACCTACCCGCTCTTCATTGTCAGCCCCGCTGGCAAAATCACCATAATCGTTGGCAAGGTTTGACAAAATTTGAAGCAGCAGGGTGGTAATTGTAGCCAGGGTAAAAATACTCCACTGAAAGCTACCTTCTGACCACGCCAGAAAACTTCCCATGAGCGGGCTTGATACCGCCAGGGGTAAAGTCTTCAGCCTTGCGGCTTCAATCCATGCCTTTGTATTTCCCATTTTTTCTTTTAAACTTTGTGATTTCGTGAAAATTAATATCATAATCCAATCATATAAATCTGCGTCATCAGCGTTCCGTTTAAAATTTACGGGAATCTCGGATATTTCTTAAAATCGGGGTCTCTTTTTTCAAGAAATGCATTTTTGCCTTCCTGTGCCTCTTCGGTAAGGTAATAGAGCAGAGTAGCATTACCGGCCAGTTCCTGTATTCCGGCCTGCCCGTCAAGTTCGGCATTCAGTCCTATTTTGATCATGCGCAGGGCCAGCGGACTGCGTTTCATCATCTTTTTACACCATTCCACTGTAGTATCTTCCAGTTGATCGAAAGGCACAACCTTATTTACCATACCCATTTCTCGGGCTTCTTCTGCAGAATACTGGTCGCAGAGAAACCATATCTCCCGGGCTTTTTTCTGACCTACATGTCTTGCAAGATAGGATGAGCCAAAACCGGCATCAAAGCTTCCCACTTTAGGTCCTACCTGGCCAAATATGGCATTTTCTGATGCAATGGTGAGATCACATACTACATGCAGCACATGGCCCCCCCCAATGGCATAACCATTTACCATGGCTATAACCGGTTTGGGCAATGAACGAATCTGCTTCTGCAAATCCAGTACATTCAACCTGGGGACACCATCTTTCCCAATGTATCCACCTAAACTTTTAACATTCTGGTCTCCGCCGCTGCAGAAAGCTTTATCTCCTTCTCCTGTTATAATTACAGTGAAAATTTCGTCATTTTCACGACATATGACCATCGCATCTTTCATTTCCTGAACTGTATCAGGGGTAAATGCATTGTAATACCTTGGGCGATTGATGGTAATTTTTGCGATCCCTTCAAAAAATTCAAATTTTATTTCACTGTATTCTTTCAGTGTTGTCCAGTTTCTTTTATTACTCATCTTTTTTACTGATATTTTGAAAATATTGTTTAAATATATCGGCAGAAACCTCTCCGTTTGTTCGTATGTGAAGAACAATCGGAAGCCCGTTTGGTTTGAAAAACTCAGGTAAAATATTTTCAAGTTCTTCTGTATTAGCTGCAGACATGTAGTTTACCCCAAACGCATCGCAAAGACCTTTTATATTTACGTTATGAGGTGTTTCAATATAAGGTTTTATCTTTTCAACCTCAGGACCGGTTTCAATAAGTTTAAAAATATTGCCTCCTCCGTTATCCAAAACGATTATGCGCAAATTGCCCGGTAAATTATTGTACCATAAGGCATTTGAGTCGTATATGAAACCCAGGTCACCAACCAGAAGTATGTTTAATCTTTTCGATACCAGAGCGGCTCCGGCAGCTGTTGAAACACAACCATCAATACCCGAAGTGCCACGGTTTGAAAAATAATTGACATATTTATTGCTGCCAAAAAGCTGCGCATATCTTACAGGTGTGCTGTTTGCCAGGTGAAGATTGATATTTGGAGGTAATTGCTCCATGATTATTTTGCAGGCTTTCATATCAGAATAATCAGTTTCTGAGATGAACGCTTCATGCAATTTTTTCGCCCTGATATTCTGTGAATGCGCCAGAGAGGTATAATCAGAATTTGCACTTCCCTGCCCGGTTAACCTGGTAAAGAAATTCTCAGGCTGCAACCTGATATTCAGATTCAGGGATTTAAAAGTGTCAATATGTAAATCATATTCATCCACATGCCAATGCTCACGAGTAGCGAAAGTGCGTAAATATTTTTTTAATCTTTTCGAAACGATTGACCCGCCTATTGTTATGAGCAATTCCGGCTGAATTTTTTCCCTGTTTTCTTCATCCAGTGCAGCTATGAATCTATCGGGTGCATCAATAAAGTTATCATCATACAAATTTGACAGGTTTTCTGCGATGACAACAGCTTCATTTTCTCCTGCCAATTGTCCCAGCATTTTCTCAAGTTTTAAATTTCTTACCGGAGAAAATCCGCAAACAATCAGCTTCTTTGAACATGCATTCCATTTCTGAATTATTGACTGCCATTGTTCTGCATTCAGTTCATAGTTTCCACTCGTAACTGAAATAACAGGGGGTATTTTTGCGACTTCAGGTAAAGGACTGTAAAGTGGCTCGCGAACCGGAATATTTATATGAACCGGCCCGGGATTATCTGTTTTACAAGTACCAATAGCTTCATTCATAATTCTTCTGAAATGCCAAAGGTCCTCTTCATTTTCAGTTTCCACCGGTAAAACAAAAGATTTTTTTACCACATTACGGAAAAAATCATTTTGCCTGATGGTTTGTCCGTCATTCTGATCAATCCATTCGGGTGGCCGATCGGCCGACAAAATGATTAAAGGAACTTTAAGATAATAAGCCTCAGTAATAGCAGGCCCGAAGTTTACAAGTGCAGTACCTGACGTACAAATCAGAACAACGGGTTTTTGCAGTTGCTGGGCTATACCCAGTGCGTAGTATGCTGCACTTCTTTCGTCAGTAATACTGATACAGTTGATATTTGGATGGGAAACAAAAGCCAGTGTCAAAGGAGCATTTCGCGAACCCGGTGAGATGACTGCATGCTCAATGTCATGCATATGAAAAATATACGGTATTTCGCTGATCCCCTGGAGCCTCGGATTCATGATTCTTTGCTGTTTAAAGATTCCACGATGCTCTGCAGCGTGTTTTTTTTATTGCAGGTTTCTTCCCACTCTTTCAAAGGATCAGAATCTGAAGTTATTCCTGCACCCAGATAATAGACCAGGTGTTCCTGTTCCGCTTTCATGCTTCGAAGATTTACGTAAAGTTGCCACTGCTCCTCAAAGTTGACCGGACCCAGAAAGCCGGTGTAATATTCACGATCATATTTTTCTATTCCTTTTATGATTTTCAATGCCATTTCTTTGGGCAAACCACACACAGAAGGTGTGGGATGTAATTCTTTAATAAAAGGAAGCAGGAGTTTATCAGATATATTGTTGTCGATTGTGAAGATTGTTCTAAGATGCTCTACCATACCTGCTTTTTGGGATACCGGGCCCTCCTTGAGATAGTCTTTTATGCCAAATTTTTTAATGATTCTATCTATATATTCTGTAACAATGTTTTGTTCGTTCAATTCTTTTTGTCCCCAGGGTTCATTTGTCTTATCGGAATCGAAGACACGAGTACCTGCCAGAGAAACCGTTAATATTTTCTGGTCTTTTTTAATAAGAAGAGGCTCAGGGCTGGCTCCGAACCATAAGCCGGTATCGGCAATGTAAATCATAAAAACAAATGCATCAGGGTAT
Organism: Bacteroidota bacterium; assembly: GCA_007693555.1. Classification (GTDB taxonomy): domain Bacteria; phylum Bacteroidota; class Bacteroidia; order Bacteroidales; family UBA7960; genus SKVR01. The sequence continues at coordinate 7,597 of REDJ01000084.1, read as the reverse complement.
GATTGCTGCAATTTGCAAAAAAACAAAGTAGGGTTAAAATCCTCTGGTCTGTTATCATAGCTGATGCGCGATAGTACCAGTTTGTCAAGAGTGCTTTCCCCTATCATTTTGCGTAACTCATCAACCTGAAGCATGTATTCTTCCTTTTTTGAAGCATGCTTTTTAATTGGGCCCCCTGGAATATTTTTCTTTTCAAAAATCCTTTCCGATTCTTGAGGATAACGATAAAAATCCGGCTCTGCAAATTTATCTCCTTTCATAACGAGTTCGGGTTGAATCAGCCGAATGGAATGAGACTCCTCTGTATCAAAAGGGGCAAATAGAAAGCCTGATTTTTTTTCAATTGACAATATATCTGTAAAACTTGCGGGTTGTGTCTTCCATTGCAAAATGGTGGTTACTTCTTTTTCATAGGGTAGCTTATAGGATGCAAAAGCTATCCGGTTATCAAGGGCCAACCGGTGAATTTTTTCCAGTGTAATGGTTTCAGATATTGTTGTTTGCATCCTGCTTACGTTTTTTCAACAAGCATGTTGGTTAATCTGCATACTGATATTTTTTTTCCGTCCTCTGCTTTAATAACAATGTCCCAAACATGGGTGCGGGTTCCCTTGTGTAAGAGTGTAGCATGACCGTAAACATAACCACCGGAAACGGCACCAATATGATTTGCATTCATTTGCATCCCTACCACATTAAAGCGGGTTTTGTCAATCATTGCAAATGAACCTGCGCTGCCCAGGGTTTCGGCAAGAGCAAGACTTGCACCACCATGCAATATCCTCATGGGTTGTACAGTACGGCTATCGACTGGCATTTTTGCTTTCAGATAATCTTCACCTGATTCGGTAAACTCAATTCCCAGGTGTTCAACCAGTGTTTTTCTGCATAATTCGTTCAATTCCCGGGTTAATGTCATATATCAGCATATTTATAAAGACAAAATTACAACTTTTTGCTACCATTGTAAGCTTTTTGGTCTGGGTTAAAAATTACAAATCAGAAAAAACCCCCAAGCCAATTAATCCAGCTTGAAATGACTGTACAAGAAACATTTAAAAAAGCAAAATGTTTGAGAAATTTTCAGCAGTCAGAAGTAATAATTAAACAGAAAAACAAGGCTGTTTTAAAAGTATCCCTGAAAATTATCTTTTGAATTAACTTCTAAAACAGCCTGGTTTATAAATCCAGTTTTTCTTTATTGTTATGAACCCCGGTTATTCTTTGATTTTATTTGGGAGCTCCAGTCCATAACCTGATGTTTTGTCTTCACGTTTTAGCAGAAATGCGAATATAAGTCCGAATATTCCCAATACTGAAAATACCAGCATGGGGTTTGTATAATTTAGAGGCTTGATTATTTCGGCCGAAACACTATCCCTGGTTATATCAAAATAAGACCGGTCTGCATACAATACACTGCCCTGGCCCATTATAACTTCAAACTGCCCTGCACGATCTACAAAAAATCTGGTGCTTTCTTCCCATACCAGTTGTCCTTCGGGATCGAATAATTTAACAATACCACGATACCTGCCTCTTTCCAGAACTTCATTATCATCTCTCAGGACAGATACAAAAGCCTGATTCTCGTCGAGGCTAAAGTCTCCTTCAAACACAACAATGTCTGCATCTTTCTTTTTGGTTTTTATGAGTTCTGCATGGTAATTCACATCAGGATTTAGTCTTGTAAAGTCTACATTCAGGAAAGTTTCAGGATTACCTAACTCAATATCAAATTTTCCCTGCTCATCGGTTGTTACCTGGTGACTTTCATTCCAGATAATTCTTCCGCTTATCACATCTTCGAATATAACAGCATTGACAAGAATATCCTTATTGGTAACAGGCTGGCCCTTTCTGTCGAGATAACTTCCGTTATACACCATATCATCCTGCTGAATGACAGCAAATTCTTCCGCATTTATAGCAGCGCGGTAATGTGGGTTGGATGTATCAACTACCCAGCCAATCAGGTATGGGAATACGAACAATCCGATGTTCTGAACCGAAAACATAAAACCATAGGCGGTACCCAGTTTGGCAGTAGGTACTATCTTGGTAACTGCCGGCCACATTGCCGCAGGAACAAGCGAAAATGCAATCCCCAGCAGCACAATAGGAATCCGCGGTTCCAGATAGGTTAGTGCAAACATCAGATGCGCAACAATCAATAGCGCCGAACCCAGGTACATCAATGTAGCACTTTTTCCCTTGTTATCGGCATACCAGCCAAACAAGGGAGTAAGCAATATGGTCCCATACATAAGATACGAAGTAACATCCCCGGCCATCTGTCGTGGCATGGCAAATTTGTTCATCAGCAGGTCGGGGGCAAACTTCAGAAATGGGAATACAGCCGAATAAAAGGTAACACAAAGTAATGTGATGAAAATTACTGAGCGATTGGTTACAAGATCTCCCAAATCTTTGAGTTTAAATTCGTCCTCCGGATCCTTAAGGTCTATACTCACTTGTCTGTCTACTTTGGTATCAATGAGCATGTAGATAACAAAACCAAGTAAACCTATCCACAGCAATAATACTCCGAAATAAATACCCGTAGTCCATTCGGGTTGGGCAAGCCTGGGTGTAAGGGTAAAGGCCAGTGCGGCACCCAAACGGCCAATGGCAAGATTCAAACCCAAAGCCAATGCTATCTCCTTGCCTTTAAACCATTTAACAATGATTTTAGACAATACTACAATGCTTGTTTCAGCTCCTAATCCAAAAAGGAAGAAACCGAAAATCATGAGTTTGAGTTGGGGAGAATATGCTGTAAGAAATGAGTTCATGAAATTATAACCAAATCCTCCTTCCAGAAATGTGGCTGATGCAGCATAAGCTGTAAGCGCTCCTCCAATGCTCATCAGAAAAATAAAAGAGAAACCGGTAATTCGGATACCAATACGGTCAAGGATAATACCACCTACAATTGCCATTGCAAGAAACACATTCGGGAAAGCATAGGCAGACATAACCAGCCCGAAGTCGGTTGCTGAAAACCCAAGATTTATACGTACAAGGTCCTGAATAGGTGCCAGCAAATCATAAAAGTAATAGTTGGTTGCCATAATGAAACTTGCCAGAATCAATACTCCCCAGCGTGCCGCGGGAATCTCAGTAAGTAATCTTTTAGCGTTCATTTGTCTTTTTTTGGTTTGAAATAGTTTGACTAAAAAAGACGCAATTTCTTTTTATGTCGGAAAGCGTCTTTTGTTGATTACAAGATTATTTTTTTACAAATTCAATAGCTTTTTCAATTGCTTTATCCAATCCATCCACATTTTTTCCACCGGCGGTAGCAAAATGAGGTTGTCCGCCTCCTCCGCCCTCAATTTCGCTTGCCAGCTCTCTGATAATATTACCGGCGTGAAATTGTTTCTCATTTACCAGGTTATCTGAAATCATAAGCGTAATTCCTGCTTTGCCATCAGCATGATGACCGATAACCAAAAACAGATTATCCATCTGCTTCTTCATTTCAAATGCCAGATCTTTTGCCATTTGCGGGTCAATTCCCAGCTTTACAGTTATAAAATTGAGATTACCAATTTTTTGTACCCTGGATTTGAGTTTATCAATCATACTTCCTGCCTGGGCCTTTTGCAGTTGGTGGATTTGCTTATTTAGAGTTTCATTCTCATCCTGCAATTGTTGCAATGCTTTGACAATATCCTTCGGGTTTTTCAATATTTCACGAACCTGATTCAGGGTGTGAATTTTACCGTTTACAAAATCTTCAGCCACCCTGCCTGTAACAGCTTCAATTCTTCTGATACCGGCTGCAATAGCACCTTCTGAAACTATTTTGAATAAACCTATCTGACCGGTTGAATGCACATGAGTACCCCCGCAAAGCTCGGCAGAGTAATCCTTGTCAAAAGCGATAACTCTCACTTTTTCGCCATACTTTTCACCAAAAAGGGCAATAGCTCCCATTTGCTGCGCATCCTCCATACTGAGCTCACGGTGTTCTTCCTGCTGAATGTTGGCCCTGATGCGCTCATTAACAAGTTGCTCAATCTTTTCAATCTCCTCAGGTGTTACTTTCGCAAAATGCGAAAAATCGAAACGCAGGCGTTTCTCGTCAACCAGCGAACCTTTTTGCTGAACATGAGTGCCCAAAACCTTTCTCAAAGCTGAGTGCATCAGATGTGTAGCGCTGTGATTATTTTCCGTCAGCTTACGTTTGTTTTCATCAACCGTTGCAATGAAACTATCAGGCCATTGTCCGGGGATTTTATCCACGATGTGAACAGACAGATTGTTTTCCTTTTGCGTATCCAGAATTCTGAGGGTTATTTCTCCCGATTTTAATGTTCCCCTGTCGCCCACCTGTCCGCCGGATTCAGCATAAAAGGGTGTTTTGTCCAGCACCAGCTGATAGAAAGTTTTGCCCTTTGATGTTACTTTTCTGTATCTCAAAGGTTTTACTTCAGCCTGCAGACTTTCATATCCCAGAAAAATGGTTTCCATGTTGCCGGGATTGAGCTCTATCCAATCCTGGGTTTCCATCGTAGCTGCAGCACGGCTTCTTTCTTTCTGTTGCTTCATTCCGCTTTCAAAACCCTGCATGTCCACCGTAAACCCTTTTTCCCGGGCCATTAGTTGGGTCAGGTCAACAGGAAAACCATATGTATCAAATAGCTCGAAAGCGAAACTACCTTCGATGATTTTATTTTCCGGGTTGTTGCGGATATAATTTTCAAATTTGGTAATACCCGTGGCAAGTGTTTTTAAAAATGTACCTTCTTCTTCCGCAATAACACGCATGATGAGCTCTTTCTGTGCCGGAAGTTCCGGAAAAAATGCACCCATATTTTCAACCATTACAGGCACCAGTTCATGTATGAAAGGTTCTCTGAAATCCAGGAAGGTATACCCGTATCTCACAGCACGCCTAAGTATTCTTCGAATAACATATCCTGCCTTGTTGTTCGACGGAAGTTCTCCATCGGCAATGGCAAAGGATACAGCGCGCAAGTGGTCACTTATCACGCGCATAGCTATATCTGCTTCTTCATTCTTACCGTATGTTTTACCGGTAAGTTCAGAAAGCTTTCTTATGTATGGCTGGAAAATATCTGTATCGTAATTGGAAAGTTTTCCCTGCAAAACCATGCAAAGTCTCTCGAATCCCATGCCGGTGTCAACGTGCTTTGCTTTCAATGGCTGAAGTGAACCATTGGAAAGCCGGTTGAACTGGATGAAAACCAGGTTCCAGATTTCAATTACCAGTGGATGGTCTGTATTTACAAGTTGCTGACCGGGGATTTTGTTTTTTTCCTCGTAGCTCCTGATATCCACATGAATTTCAGAACAGGGACCGCAGGGACCGGTATCACCCATTTCCCAGAAATTATCTTTTTTTGAACCATACAGAATGCGCTCTTCAGGAACAAATTGCTTCCAGTATTCGCGTGCTTCATCATCGGGTTCAAGATTTTCTTCACGTGAGCCTTCAAAAACCGTAACATAAAGACTTTTGCTGTCAATTTTGTAAACTTCGGTTAACAACTCCCATGCCCATGCGATTGCTTCCTTCTTAAAGTAATCGCCAAAACTCCAGTTTCCAAGCATTTCAAACATTGTGTGATGATAGGTATCATGCCCTACTTCTTCCAGGTCGTTATGCTTGCCTGAAACTCTCAAACATTTTTGGGTATTTGCCACTCTGGGATTTTTTGCCGGCGAGTTTCCAAGGAAAATATCCTTAAACTGGTTCATGCCGGCATTTGTAAACATCAAGGTGGGGTCGTTTTTTACGACCATTGGGGCAGATTTTTCTATAAAGTGGCTTTTGGATTCAAAGAAGTCAAAAAATGTTTGTCTTATTGAGATGGAGTTCATTGAAAATGAGCTTGTTTTTAGGTGTTTTATTGATTTTTTTTTCGTAAAATCACTGACAAAATTAAATTAATTTTACTTAGTTTTGTAACTTCTTATATGTGATGCCTTAAATAATGGATAATTAGTGCGTTAAAGGGAAATTTCAAATTGGCATTTTTTTAATCGGGACAAGAAAATAATATGACAAAAATCAAATACCAATTCAACACCAAATCTCTGGCTGTAGAACCTGTAAGAGAAGGTTACTGGGACAAAGCCAAAAGATTTTTAAGAGTTGTTTTGTCGGGTATGGTTTTCACGGTAATTGTACTTATTATAGGTTTTACCTTTTTTGATTCTCCCAAAGAGAAAATTCTGCAACGTGAAATTGAACAGCTAAAAGTAAATTACCAGTTACTAAACGATGATTTGGATTTTCTTTTCAATGTTGTTAAAGACATTGAGATTCGCGATGACCAGATTTACAGGGTAATATTTGAGGCAGAGCCTTTGCCACGCAGTGTAAGAGAGGCGGGATTTGGAGGAGTAGATCGCTATGAGCAGTTTGAAGGGTTTGAGTACGGTAAGATAATTTCATCTACGAAAGAACGATTTGACCAGCTTTCCCGAAGATTATATGTGCAATCCGTTTCTTATGATGAGGTTTTTGCAATGGCCAAGGATAAGGCCGATATGCTTGCTTCCATACCGGCAATTGTACCCATTGAAAAGGGAACTCAAAGACTTGTTTCCGGATTCGGACCAAGAATTCACCCCATATATAAAACTTTAAGACCCCACACGGGTGTAGATTTTACAGCTCCAACCGGCACACCTGTTTATGCGCCGGGTAATGGTGTAGTTACTACAGTTGAAAGGAACAGGCACGGATATGGTCTCATGGTCGTAATTGATCACGGTTATGGTTACGAAACTTTATATGCTCACCTGAGCAGATTTAATGTACGTGTAGGTCAGGAAGTGAGAAGAGGTGAAATTATCGGCTTTGTGGGTAATACCGGAGTTTCAACTGCTCCTCACCTGCATTACGAGGTAATCAGGCACGGTGTTAAAGTAAATCCGATTAATTACTTCTTTAATGATTTAACTCCTGAAGAATTTGAATATATCATTGAAGTAGCTTCAAGAGTTAACCAGTCGCTTTCTTAAAATTCCCCGGTTTATTGTTGATTAGTTGAGCGATAGCAAATCCCGAGAGCATTTGCAATTCGTGATTGATAGGTTGTAAGTTTTTAGGTTGTTCTTAACTTCTCACTAGGAATTATTCAATACAAATTACCAATTACCCGTTACCCATCACCCATTACCTTCTCTTAATTATTCCATCATCTGTAATAACCAGTTCAGAATCAGGAAAATCTTCCCGTGTAAGCCGCTGTAATGACCTGATTGCTGCATTGTTTCTGTCAATAATGGGTTCTCCGCGTCCAATTTGCCGGATAGGTGTAACCTCTGCACGTAAAAACTTCCCTTGATTATTTGTAAATACCTTGATAACCGGAGCAATTCCATTTTCTCCGCGAAGGTTGAAACGTGCATAAGTGCAGAAATTTCCCAGGCTGTAAGCTATAAATCTGTCCTTGTACAATTCAACAGAGCGTGTTACATGCGGTCCGTGACCAAAAACAATATCGGCACCGGCATCAATTACACTTCTTGCAAAATGACAAACATTGCCTCTGTTTTCACCAAAATAAAACTCGGTTTCGCAGGTTACATTCTGGTGGTTTGCACCTTCTGCACC
>REDJ01000234.1 GCA_007693555.1 Bacteroidota bacterium | reverse complement strand
TGGGAATTAGCGGAGCTATTATTTCGTTCTTGCCGATCTCATAGCTTTAATGACCCTGAGCTTTTTATCCGTTTGCAATTTACTGTACTCTTCAGATTCACAAGAAAAGATTGCAATTCGGCCTTCATGGTTGCAATGCACACCCCAGCCATATCTTTTGGGTAAGGGCGATGAACGTAAGCAAGGCTGTCCTTTTGAGAAAAATAGTGTTTTTGCAGGTTCCAGTTCATCATTTGGTATATTGTTCCTGATTGCAAATACTTTGAATAACACCTCGTCGGAAGTGAACTTGTATGGATGATTTTTGATCAGAACATACTGAAGAGACGCAACTGTGGGTTTGCCTTTTCCCAGCGGAATTTCAGAAATGGTAACGGGGCAATCTGTTGCCACTTCAATAAAGGTGCAATAATAATTCGTACTATGTATTTTTTTAAGTTTGTCGATCATACATATTTTTTTATTCCGATTTTCTGCTTAGTAAACTTCTGTGAAATGGAGCCAGAAATAGCAAAAACGAAATACCCACGATGATAAAAAGAGGATAATTATCGAACATTACACCCAAACCCCCAATGCCAGAAACATAAATAATTAAGGCCAGCGGCCACCATGAGCTAATTCCGGACTTATGATCTGAATACCCGAACTCTTTGGAAACGTATTTCTTGAAAGAACCCATCTGCCGGGTATATGAGGCGAATGTATTGCTTCGCGGATTATCGTTTTCCGGAATGGCTGCGATAGCCATTTCAACTTGCTTTTTAAACTCTTCCCACTTATGATCATCTTCAATCTTTCTACTCAGAGTATAAATGCATTCTGTGAAAAAAGAGATACCTGAGTCCTTCTTCCTTTTATCTGGCCAGGTTATGGTTCTTCTTCCTATCTCAGAGAGTATATTTTCTGTCCAGTCAATTCTTCTGTCATTCATAATCATTGCACTAATTTAAGTTCCGGTTAAACCGGAGTTTCACTAAAACCAGCAATATAAACATTTGTATGAAAATTTATTTTTTTGTTACAAATCATGATGCTTTTTTTCTTTCAAGAATTACTTCAAAATAACCTGCATGGCCAAAACCCTCAAGGGAAGGAGCAAAAACCTGCACCAGACGCCAGCCCTCTTTTGCATGCTCCTCGATCACTTGCTGATAGTTTTTCTCGGTTTTCAAGCCTTTGAATGCAGTGACCTCTGTTTTGATATTTATAAATTTATATTCGTACATAACCTTATAATTTACATTAATTAATAATTTTACTTGTCATCAATTTCTCTAATCATTTGTGTATAATTGCTTCTTTTATCGATTTTCCGAAAATTTAAGCCAATTCACATGCCAAAAGCGCCGAAGCAAAAAACACTTGTTTAACTCATTAAAAAGCAAAAACATAGCTATTTTCGATATATATTTTTATTATTCATTTATGTGTATGATTTGTTCGCAATCGAACAGCTTTGTCCTAAACTGAACACCTCTATTATATGGATTAAAGCTGATAGTAAAAACAGATCAGAATTATGAAATCCATTTCCGAAACGCAGGTGTCTGGGCTTTGCTTGTGATCACTTTTTTTGCATGTTTCTTTAGGGTAATGGCCAGCCGGTCATTGAAATAAGGTTCGATTTTTTCGATAAACTCCACATTGATGATCTCACCCCGGTTAATCATAAAGAACTGATCCGGATCAAATCCTTCGTAGAGTTCTGATATTTTACAGCGGATCGTGTAAGTGACCCCATTACCATAAGTAATAAGGCAAATCCCCTCATTGGTTTCAATATGAACAATTTGCTTCACTGAGATCAGCTTCATCCCCTCGGCAGTATTCACAAGTATTCTTTCCCTGTAATTTTTTGCGGCCTTATTAAGTGCCTCAAACAATACATCCAGCCTATTGTACTGCCTTGTATCCAAACCAAGTTGAGCAACCTTATCCAGTGCAGCTTGCAGCTTCTGCAAACCAACCGGCTTAAGCAAATAGGCAATCCCGGTGCTGTCAAAAGCCTGCTGGTAATAACTATCGTAGGCGGTAGTGAATATAATCGGGCAATGTACTATGTTTTCTTTCAGGGTTTGAAATACGTTTCCGTCCAGCAATTCAATATCGCAAAACATAAGATCGGGTGCCTGATTCTCGTCAAACCATCTTCTGAGTTCCTTATTACTCCTCAAAATACCAGCCACGTGGTACTTTTGGGACCAGGTTCCAAGTAACAAAAGCAGTTCCTCTGCGTTTTGAATTTCGTCTTCCACAATGAGTACTTTAAGCATAAGGCCAGGGATTTGATTATTTCATGATTATATCGTTTTTACAACCGGGATTTTTACCGTAAAGCAGTTATTACCGGAGTCTACAATCACCTCCTCACCGGCATAAAACTTAGAGCGGGTTTTCAGGTTCTTAATCCCATAGCCTGTATTGCCATCCGACTTTACAGGTCTGAGATTGTTTCTCACAGTTATATATCCTGAATCGCTTTCAATGAGAATTTTCAAGGGATCATCATCAAAACCTTCATTGTGTTTGATTGCATTTTCCACGCACATTTGAATAGCAAAAGGTATGATAAACCCATGTTTCTCCAATGCATGATTTTCGACCTGATAGGCATTCCCATATCTTTTACTGAGCAGGTATAGATAGTGTTCCATAAATTCAAATTCTTCTTCCAGGCTCACCAGTTCCGACTGGTTATGCTTCATGAAATACCGGTAAATACTTGTCAGGCTATCAAGAAAATTTTCAGCTTCGAGCTGGTCTTTCTTAATAATATGGGAAAAACTGCTCAGGCTGTTGAGTAAAAAATGAG
>REDJ01000089.1 GCA_007693555.1 Bacteroidota bacterium | reverse complement strand
GGAGAACGGAGACCGGAGACCGAAGTCTGAAGCAAATGCCGGCCAAATCCCCCTTTTTTAAAGGGGGTTAGGGGGATTACCCTTTTTTAAAGGGGGTTAGGGGGATTACCCTTTTTTAAAGGGCGATTTGGGGATGTAAAAAATCAAAAATCATTAATGGAAACTCTGCGGACTTTGGGCCTCCGCGCCTCCGCGGTGAAAAATCACCCATCAACTTTTCAACCCCTCAACCCTTCAACCTTTCAATATTATTGTAACTTTGCCTCGATAAAATAAATCTTTTCGTAGCAATGGAAAATGATCAGTTTGGATTTGAACAGAATTATAAAGGTGGGAATGACTATGAATATGAATCCGATCAGGAATCTGATGATCAGGAAGTTATTCCACAGGAAGATATAAAACCCTTTCGTATAGGCATTACGCATGGTGATGTAAACAGCATAAGTTATGAAGTGATATTAAAAAGTCTGCAGGATGACAGGGTGTTTGAATATTTCACCCCGGTACTATATGGTAGTTCAAAGGTGGCATCCTATCATCGCAAAGCTTTGAATATGGGTGAAACTGCCTTTCATGTGATACGTAGTGCCGGGCAGGCGGAGGATAAAAAGCTGAACCTGGTAAATGTAATCACCCAGGAGGTAAAGGTTGATTTGGGCCAGAGTACGGATGTGGCAGGCAAGGCTGCCTATCTTGCACTGGAGGCCGCTACGCTTGATCTGGCAGAGGGCCGCATAGATGCAATGGTAACCGGACCCATCAACAAACAAAACATACAAAGTAAAGACTTTAATTTTCCGGGACATACAGAATACCTGGCAGGGAAATTTCAATCGCGCGATTACCTCATGCTCATGGTAAGTCAGAGTATGCGCATTGGTATGATAACCGGCCATGTTCCCCTGCGCGACGTTCCCTCACTCATTTCTGAGGAACTTCTGTTGCAGAAAATCCGGATTATGAACAACACACTGGTGCGTGACTTTGGTATCCGCAAACCCAGGATTGCTGTCCTTGGTCTTAATCCGCATGCGGGCGACAAAGGTGTATTGGGTGTTGAAGAAGAAACCATCATCATTCCGGCTATTCAGAAGGCCTGCGAACAGGGCATGCTGGCTTTCGGGCCCTATCCTGCCGACGGCTTTTTCGGTTCATCAACTTTCAGCAATTTTGATGGCATACTGGCCATGTATCATGATCAGGGTTTGATACCTTTTAAGTCCATGGCTTTTCAGGCAGGTGTCAACTTTACCGCCGGACTGCCCGTAGTTCGCACTTCCCCGGCACATGGTACTGCTTATGAACTGGCAGGTAAGAACCAGGCCTCCCCTGAATCTTTCCGTGAGGCCATTTACCTTGCCATGGATGTGGTGCGTAACCGTCGGTTGTTTGATGAAATCAATCAAAACCCATTAAAGATATCTGCCCTGGAAGAAGATTCCGATAAGGACAAAGACGAACTCAAATCGCTTGAAGACGATTCGGATCAGATAATTTTATAGAGCGAAAGCAGAGCTTTTGGTATGGCCAACTCCCTCACATTACAGCAAGTAGCCCGGGCAACCGGTGGCGTTTTGCATGGGTTTACCGCTGAAGATCATCACATTCGTTTCCTGCTTACCGACAGCCGCAGGCTGGTGTTTCCGCGTGCCGCATTGTTTTTTGCTTTGAAAACCGCCAAAAACGATGGACACCGTTACATTGGCGAACTGCTGGAAAATGGTGTGCAAGGCTTTGTGGTAAGTCGCCTGCCCGACAACAAAAGCTGGCTTGCCCAGGCAGCTTTTATACTGGTAGAGGATACACTGGAGGCTTTACAGCTACTTGCAGCGCATCATCGCAAACAGTTTGAATTTCCGGTAATCGGTATCACGGGAAGCAACGGAAAAACCATTGTAAAGGAATGGTTGTCGCAACTGCTGGCAGAAAAGTATTTTGTTGTAAAAAATCCCAGGAGCTTCAATTCGCAAACAGGTGTTCCCCTTTCCGTATGGCAGATGAATGAAGGGCATGAAACGGCCATTTTTGAAGCCGGTATTTCCCGGATGGGTGAAATGGAAAAACTGCAGCGTATCATCAGACCGGAATGGGGAATATTCACCAATATTGGTCCTGCTCATGATGAAGGATTTCCTGACAAGGAAACAAAAATCAGGGAGAAACTGCAATTGTTCAGGGAAAGCACGCTGCTGATATATCGTGCCGACAACGAAATGCTTGATATAACTATACAGAACTGGGCTAAAGGCTACCCTCAACTTAAACTTTTCCGGTGGGGTTCGGCTCCTGATTGCAATATACAGTTGGTCAATCTGGATAAGAACACCCATGGTACAAGAATCGAGCTGCAAAGAAATAACAAGCTGTGGCAATATTCCATTCCTTTTACCGATGATGCATCTGTGGAAAACCTGATGCATTGCATTGCCTTCCTTCACTGCCGCGATCTTGCCGATGGGCAGCTTGCCTCAAAGCTGCAGAAGATACAACCTGTGGCCATGCGCCTTCAGATGCGCCAGGGTATCAATCAGTGTATGCTCATTGATGATGTGTACAATTCGGATATCATGTCACTGGGGGTGGCACTGGACTTTCTCAACAGCCAGGTAAAGCAAAAGGAAAAAGTTCTTATCCTGTCCGACATTTTGCAGGCAGGCATTTCACCGCGGCAATTGTACGAAGAAGTGGCAGACCTGGTAAAGGCAAAAGACGTTCGCAAACTCATAGGCATAGGTCCGGATATTTCGGCACACAGAAAGAGTTTTTCACATATGGATGCCCGTTTCTTTGCATCTACGCAAGAGTTTCTTGCTTCCTTTGATCCGCTGCAGTTTCGCGATCAGGGCATACTACTTAAAGGGGCGCGCGACTTTGAGTTTGAGCACATTAGCCGGAAATTGCAGTTTCAGGATCATCAGACGGTAATGGAAATTGACCTGGATGCACTGGTACATAACCTGAATGTTTACAAAAGCATGCTGCGATCCGGAGTAAAAACCACCGCCATGGTAAAAGCTTTTTCCTATGGAAGCGGCAGCTATGAAATAGCCGGTGTGCTGCAATACCACCAGGTGGATTACCTGGCTGTAGCCTTTGCCGACGAAGGGAAGGAGCTGCGCAATGCAGGTATCACCCTGCCCATTATGGTGCTGAATCCTGAGCTTCATAACCTTGATATTCTCTTTCGCTACCGGCTGGAGCCGGAGATATACTCTGTTCTTTTGCTCAGAAGGCTCATGCAGGAGGCATCCAGGCACGAAAGCATTACCCGGAAGGGAAGATTTCCCATCCATATAAAACTGGACACGGGCATGCACCGCATGGGTTTTATGGAAGAAGACCTGGAAGAATTGCTACAGGTACTGAAAAACAATGAATGGCTAAGGGTAGCTTCAGTATTTTCACACCTGGCGGCTGCCGATATGCCTCAATATGATGATTTTACGAGAGAACAGATTTTAATGTTCTTTAGCATGAGTCACCGAATTGAAAAGGAATTGGGATATAATTTCCTTCGGCATATTGCCAATTCTGCCGCCATCAGCCGTTTTCCCGAAGCACAAATGGATATGGTAAGGCTGGGGATCGGTTTGTATGGAGTGGATGCCAATAAAGATGTGGAGGCTCAATTGAGAAATGTGAATACTTTTAAATCGGTGATTTCACAGATCAAGAAAGTGCCGGCAGGACACACCGTTGGCTATAACAGGGCCGGGCAACTGGACAGGGATACCCTGGTTGGTATTGTACCCGTGGGCTATGCAGATGGGCTGAACCGCCGGCTGGGCAACAGAAAGGGATACCTGCTGGTAAACGGACAAAAGGCTCCCATATTGGGAAATGTCTCCATGGATATGTGCACCATCGACCTCACCGGATTGAAAGCTGCCCCCGGCGATGAGGTTATCGTTTTCGGAAAAGAACTGCCCGTATCGCAACTGGCAGATTTGCTGGGCACTATACCCTATGAAATATTCACCAGCATACCGGCAAGGGTAAGACGTGTGTATTTTCAGGAATAGATGATGGGTTCAAGGCGGCCCTCATTTTATTATCAAAAACATCTTTATTGACAACGCAACTACCTGTCATTTCCATTCCAATTGGGGAACGGTAAGCCCGGCGAAGCCAATCTATCCTTACATGTTCAATTCTTTATTTTTTATACCGGACAATAATATTTTATTTCTATTTTTGCCTGCAAGGGAAACAAAAACGTATTGATATTTCAAATAAACCATTTTTATGATGAAGAAAATAATAAGTACAGACAAAGCTCCCAAGCCTATCGGGCCTTATAACCAGGCTGTGATGGCGGGAAATACACTTTATATTTCCGGGCAGATTCCGTTGAACCCTGCAACCGGTGAATTGGTGAAAGGTGATGTAAAAGAGCAGACCCGTATGGTCATGGAAAACCTGAAAGCTGTGCTTACAGAAGCCGGATTGAATTTTTCCAATGTGGTTAAGTGCAGTATTTTCATTTCCGATATGAAAGATTTTCCACTCATCAATGAGGTGTATGGCCGTTTTTTTACCGCTGACCCTCCGGCACGTGAAACCGTGCAGGTAGCCGGCCTGCCCATGGGTGTGGATGTGGAGATCAGTTGCATTGCCGTTGCCTGATGTGTGTATGAAAGTAAATTGCCGGTTTGCCGTGAAAAGTAAACCGGTTTTTTTATCCATCAAAAAAAGTAAGATATGTTAAAAAAGAGAATTGTAATCCTGTTTATCCTTTCCATCCTTTTTCAGTTCAGGGTTATTGCAGTGGAGGGGATGTGGCTTCCCTCGCTCATTCATAAAAATATAGAGGAGATGCAGCAAATGGGTTTGCAACTCACTGCAGAAGACCTGTATTCTGAAGACCTTGCAAGCCTGAAGGATGCCATTGTCAGGTTTGGGCGGGGCTGCACCGGGGCATTTATTTCGGGCGAAGGCCTTCTGCTCACTAATCATCACTGCGGGTATGGCGTTATTCAATCGCACAGCACCGTGGAAAACGATTATCTCACACAAGGTTTCTGGGCAGCAGCCAGAGATGAAGAATTGCCCAACCCGGGTCTTACTATCACATTGCTTGTACGAATGGAAAATGTTACGGCCCGTGTGCTGGAAGCACTTGACCCTGGCATGAGTGAAAGCCAGAGAAACAGGGTGGTACGCAATATATCGCGGGAAATAGCAGATGAGGCAACTGAAGATGGGCGGTATGAAGCCATGGTGAATCCCTTTTATTTTGGAAATGAATATTTTCTTTTTGTATATAATGTTTACCGTGATTTGCGCCTGGTAGGTGCACCTCCTTCCTCGGTGGGAAAATTTGGTGGAGATGTGGATAACTGGATGTGGCCGCGCCATTCCGGTGACTTTGCACTTTTCAGGGTTTATGCCGATGGTGATAATAATCCTGCTGATTTCCATGAGGAAAATGTGCCATACCGTCCTGCGCATTATTTCCCCGTTTCCAACAGAGGATTACAGGAGCATGATTTTACAATGGTATATGGTTATCCCGGGCGCACCAACCGCTATCTCACGTCGGATGCAGTAAGGTTTATCATGGAGAATGAAAATCCCATGGGCATAGAAGTGCGCACACGCATTCTGGATATCTATGAACGACACATGTCGGAAAGTGATGCTGTGCGCATAAAGTATTCGAGCAAGCATGCACGGGTATCTAATGCATGGAAGAGGTGGAAAGGTGAAAACAGGGGGCTGGAAAGCCTGGATGCGGTGAATGTAAAAATACAGCAGGAAACGGAGTTTGAGCAGTGGGTAGCATCAGAGCCACTGCTTGCTGCTTCATATGAGGGGCTGATTGATGCTTTCCGCGATACTTACAGCAACTATCATCCCTATCGTTTTGCCTTCAGGCTCTACATGGAAACCATACGCAGCATTGAAGTAACACGGCTGGCAGAGCAGTTTTCGCGCCTTGTGGCTTTCAGTAAGGAAGAACAGCCGGATATGGAAACCATACAGGAGGAAATAGAACGTCTTAAATCATACAGTGAAGGTTTTTTCCGTGATTACCATCCTGAAATTGACAGGGAGATACTTGCTGAAATGTTAAGAAAATATATTCATTATTCTGATGAAATGATGCCCGATGCAATACTGGAACTGCAAAACCGCCATAGAAATGATATGAATAATTTTGCAGAACGTGTTTTCAGGCGTACCATGTTTGTGTCAAGAGAGCAGGTTATGGAATTGCTTGACGATTATCGTCCGCGGCACTACCGCAGGATTGAAAGAGACCCGGCTTTTCAGTTTATCAATAATGTTAATACCTTTGTCATGAATGAGTTACAGATTCCCCAGCAAAGGCTGGAAAGTACGCTGGATAGCCTCTACCGACTTTATACTGCCGGGTTGCGTGCCATGAAACCCGACTACAACTTTTTCCCCGATGCCAACGGCACTTTACGTATTACCTATGGAAGGGTAGAGGGATCATTCCCCCGAGATGCAGTGCAATTTTTACCCTTTTCCACTGCTGAAGGTATCCTGGAAAAAGCCGCCCAGAGGGAAATCGAAGATTACCGCATTTCTGACAGACTGGATAACCTGCTCAGCAATCGCAGTTATGGTGATTTTAACAACAATGATGAACTGGTGGTGAATTTCATTGCCAGCAATCATACAACCGGAGGTAATTCCGGCAGTCCTGTAATTGATGGACAGGGTAATCTTATCGGCCTGAACTTTGACCGAAGCTGGGAAAGCACCATGAGCGACATCATGTTTGACCCTGACCAATGCAGAAATATCTCCGTTAACTCGCAATATATCCTTTGGGTAATTGCCAAATACGCAGAAATGGATTATCTGATTGAGGAGATGGATGTTGTGGGAAGTGAGTGATGTTGAAAGGTTGAAAGGTTGAAAGGTTTATAAGTTGAAGAGTTGATTAAGCTTCTGCCGGCTTAATCCCCCTTTGAAAAGGGGGTTTGGGGGATTGATTTTGGTTGAAATCAAGCTTATACCGGCTTAATCCCCCTTTGAAAAGGGGGTTTGGGGGATTGATTTTGGTTGAAATCAAGCTTATACCGGCTTAATCCCCCTTTGAAAAGGGGGTTTGGGGGATTGATTTTGGTTGAAATCAAGCTTATACCGGCTTAATCCCCCTTTGAAAAGGGGGTTTGGGGGATTGATTTTGGTTGAAATCAAGCTTCTACAAATTCTTTATCCCCATCAGCTTTGAAAAGGCATTGTGAACATCCTTTTCCTCAACCACAAAGGTTACTTCATTGCTGGTGGAAATTACTTCGCAAACATTAATTCCTGACCAGGCCAGATTTTTAAGCAGGAAATAATAAATACCCGAAACTTCGGTATTGCTTTCGGGAAGGCGAATGGTGATGGAGCTTAATTTGCTCATACGGGCCAGAAGCTTCTCTTTTTTGTAGATTTGTTTGATCCTTGCATCCAATGCGCTGCTCACAACCAACGTGGTTTCAAAAACCCCCTGTGAAATGGTGCAGAAAATGTCCTTTTCCCCTCCGATTTCATCCATGAGTTGCCGGTTACAGGCCGTCAGTCCGGTAGAATTCTCAAAAGTGTAGTCCTGCAGGTCGGAGCGAACAATAACATCTCCCAGTTTACGCATAAACTCGCGTATTTCCTTTGTAATTCGAAAAGAAGGCCCCGCCGGTCTGCGATTGATGGCCATAACTACCGCACCGGGTTGTACCTTTTTGTGCAGGCGCTTTTCAATTTCCGGCTTAAGCTTGCGGGCCAGGGAAGATACATTTATGAGCTCTTCCGACAAGGCTTCTTCCAAAAATGGCGACCCGGAAATCAGTTCATCTACTGCTTGTGCTATCGTCATAAAAACATTGTTAAATATTTAACGCAAAGTTATAAAAAAGTTTATTGTATTTAAAAATTTCACAAATTCATTTGCATGCTTTTACTTTGCAAATGTTTTTTTTGAATTTCTTTATTCTAATCTTTAAAATCCAGTACTATACAATTAAAAAATGAAAATTTTAAAATTCGGCGGTACATCGCTTGGGGATGCAGCAAGGATAAGGCATGCTGCTGAAATTGCGGGCAGACAGGAAAATTGTGTGGTGGTCTGCTCTGCCATGGCAGGAGTGACCAATAAGCTGGAAGAGGTAAATTATCACTGGCAGATTGGTGAAAATGCAAGGGCAGCCGATGTGCTGCAATTGATTCAAAATCGTTTTGAGGTTCAATGCAGGGAGTTATTTCCGGATGAGAGTCACTTCATTGAAATCCTGATGGTTTTGCGGAAATTATTTCAGCCTGTTCATAAATATCTGCAGAAAAAATACAAAGGTGCCCGTTCAGGAGAGGTACTTGCACTTGGAGAAATAGCAACCTCCCGGTTGTTTCATGAATATCTCAACTATACCGGCATATCTTCAGGATTTGTCAATATTACCGGAATCATACAATTGAATGCACAGGAAGAACCGGTTGTAAAGGATATTACCAAAAGGATGCATGCAATGGGCGCTTTTCGTGAGCCTGGTATTTACATTACCCAAGGATTTATTTGCCGTGATTCAGGAGGTAGAATTACGAATCTGAAACGCGGAGGTAGTGATTATACCGCAACATTGCTTGGTGCTGCATTGCATGCCGGTTCCATTGAAATCTGGACGGATATAGACGGATTGCACAACAATGACCCGCGCTTTATTCAGGATACCTTGCCAATACCTGAGCTTTCCTATGCAGAAGCTGCCGAGCTGGCTTATTTTGGAGCCAAAATACTGCATCCTTCATGTGTGTGGCCCGCAAGGGAAAGCAATATTCCCATTCTTCTGAAGAATACCTTTCAACCCGAAGCACAGGGCACCCTCATCAATTCTCATATCGTTCCTGATGGAATCCGTGCTGTGGCCGCCAAAGACAATATTACCATCATCCGTGTTGCTTCAGGACGCATGTTCAATGCATACGGTTTTCTGAAAAACCTGTTTGCAATTTTTGACCGCTTCCGGATTCCTGTGGATGTGGTAACCACTTCTGAAGTTTCTGTATCTCTTACCATTGAAGACACTTCGAGACTTGAAGAGGTATGTGACGAACTCAGAAAGCTTGGCAGGGTAAGTGTGGAAAGCAGGCAGGCCATTGTCTGCATTGTGGGCAATATCAATCCATTTCTTGCGGAAATTTTACATGCTGTTAAACCTTTCCATATTCGTATGGTTTCTTTGGGTGCCAGTGCCAATAATGTTACACTTGTGTTACCCTACGAGCAAAAAGTTCCGGCCCTTATGTCATTACAGAATCTTTTAAACCATTCCAAAATAACAACACCAGACCCATGTATACAACTTCAGGCATAAAAACACCATATTATCTGTATGATCTTGACATACTGCACAACACTCTGACAATGGCAGTGAATGCGGCATCTGCGCATGGCTATCAGATACATTATGCCATAAAAGCCAATCACAATCCCATCATTACCCGTATCATCAGCGAATATGGCATGGGCGCCGATTGTGTCAGTGGAAATGAGGTATCAGAGGCCCTGCATCGTGGGTTTCCCACTGAAAAAATTGTGTATGCCGGGGTGGGAAAAGGTGACGAAGAGATATTGCAAGCACTTGCAAATGATATATTTTGTTTTAACGTCGAATCTCTGGAAGAGCTGCAGGTAATAGATGAACTGGCCGGGCAACAGGGCACTATTGCGAGGGTTGCCCTTCGTGTGAATCCTGATGTGTATGCCAATACTCACAAGTATATAACCACCGGGCTTGAGGAAAACAAGTTTGGAATTCAACGTTCACAGCTTCGGGAGGCATTGGATTTTTGTTTGCAATCTGACCGGCTGGATTTCATGGGTTTGCATTTTCATATCGGCTCGCAAATTACCGATATGATGCCTTTTGAAAAGCTTTGTGAAAGGGTAAATGAGATTTGGGAGGAATTTGAAATTTCTGCCACAGGAGCTCGCATACTCAATCTGGGTGGAGGGCTGGGAGTAAATTATGCAGACCCGGTCAATAATGCTTATCCCGATTTCGAATCTTTTTTCAATGTATTTGCCCGCCATTTGAAAATACCGCAACATGTAGATGTGCATTTTGAGCTTGGGCGCAGTCTGGTGGCACAATGTGGGAGCCTGATAACCCGGGTTCTTTATACCAAAAAAGGAGTACAGAAGGACTTTGTGGTTACTGATGCAGGCATGACAGAGCTTATGAGGCCTTCCCTGTATCAGGCCTTGCACAAAATTGAAAATCTCACCAACCTGAATGGCGAGGAAAGTCAGTATGATGTGGTAGGCCCTGTATGCGAGTCAAGCGATGTTTTTGGAAAGAATGTCAACCTGCCTGAAACCCGCAGGGGAGATTTGCTGGCTATCCGTTCATGCGGGGCATATGCCGAGTCCATGATGCTCCGGTATAATATGCGCACACGTGCAAAAAGCCATTTTTTAAGCAAGGGAGAGATTTCAACTGTTTGCCATAAAGAGCAGCGTAACGGATTCGCTAAACCTATCAGGGTCAGTATGTCAAATTAGGAGGAAAATATCCGGACTTTGGTTACCGGTCAGGCAAAATTCAGGTGCTGGTAAAAGAAGACACCTGCATAAATAAAAGTAGCCAGCAGGATTCCTCTTCCGGTTTTGTCGTATTTCAGGTTTATCATGTAATACCGGAAAACAAACATATTACTGAATATGCCTATGAGTTGCATGGTGGATTGTTTTATAATATAAATCCCCATTTCTTCATTAACCGTACCCCATTGTTTCATGGCTGCCAGCACCAGGCCGTATATCGCCAGCGGAACCAGCAAACCCATTATGATGCCCAATGCCCAGTTGTCCTTTTTAAGCATGAAAATCCCAGTCTTTTAGTTTTGTAATAAGGTTGTGAGCTGTGAAATCATATTGCACAGGTACCAGAGAAATGTAATTGTTAGCCAGTGCCCATTCGTCGGTTTCGTCCACATCTTCGTGCAGTTGAAATTTTCCGGTAAGCCAGTAATAGTCTTTACCTCGGGGATCCTTGCGGTGGTCAAATTCTTCCACCCAGTTGGCATTTGCCTGCCTGCAAACCCTTATGCCCCTGATATCCTTTTCCTTCACAGCAGGGATATTAACATTTAGACAATTCCCCTTGGGAAGACCATATTTCAATACGTTACGTACAATTTTCTGAATATATTTGCGGGCTGAAAGAAAATCGGCATTCAGACTATAATCGAGCAGTGAGAAACCAACGCTGGGGATACCCTCCATGGCGCCTTCTATGGCTGCCGACATGGTGCCGCTGTAAATTACATTGATGGAAGCATTACTTCCATGATTAATCCCTGAAACGATGATATCGGGTTTGCGATGCAGCACTTTGTTTACTGCCAGTTTCACACAGTCAACCGGTGTGCCGCTGCAGCTGAATTCATGGTGATCACCATCCACGGTAATCTTTTCCAGCCTCAGGGGCTGGGTAATCGTTACGGCGTGTCCCATTCCGCTTTGCCCTTTATCGGGGGCAACTACAACCACTTCTCCTATTTCCAGCATAAAAGCAACAAGGTTGCGTATGCCCGGGGCCATAATGCCATCATCATTGGTAACCAGTATTACAGGTTTTTGCATATAATTTTTTTTTTGGCAAAGCTATTAAGATTTCGTTTTATGACAAGACTTTACCTGTGAAAACTTTGAAAAGCTTTTATTTTCTCAATCTAAACCCGTGTTACCCCACCTGAAACAATAAATTTCATAAAGTCGGCAGAATTGGCCACAACAGGTATTACATTTTCGGAGGGTACCACAAACATATTTCCCGAAAAGTTATAGGAGTGGGGCAGGTAAACCGCCACAAACTCCGGGCCGATACCAATGTTTTTCATATCGCGTTCGGTAATAAATCCGAGCTTGCGGATATTGCTGTCTCTGCTCAAAATCACCATAACCGGTTCGGTGAATTTTTTCTTTTGACCAACAAATGCAGATAGCAAATCGGATATGGCTGTGTACAACATTTTGATTAACGGAACCTGATCCATAATGCGGTTAAACAAAATGGTCAGTGGCGCACGGATAATTAAGGAACCCAGCATACCGATGATAGTTATTGAGCCTAATATGATTAATAACCCCAGCCCCGGAATCCTTACCGGTATCAATCCGTCAATAAATTCAAAAAGTTTGAAAATCACAAAGATGGTTATGGAAATCGGGGCAATGAGCAATAGCCCCTGAAAGAAGGATTGGATGATCTTTCTTAGGGTTTTCTTGTAAATATACTCTGATTGCTTCATGAGAAATTGTTTTGATTTGATATTAAGTTAAATAAAACCTGACCCCAGGCAATAGTTCCGGCAACTTCAATTGTCTTCAGGATAATGCAGGTAATATGAGTAAATAATATTTTATACTTATCCGAATGATTTTACCAAACAATAAAATTAAACAAACCCTTTTGATACTTGTTTGCAATCTCAGAGAAATATGTGAAAAAACTGCTTAACTATTTTTAACGCGCGACATAATGTCATAAAATTCTCCTCTGGCTTGCTTTTTGACTAATTTTGCAATGATTTTTTTAAATAATCTTTACAGATATGGCTATAAATATGGAAATATTGATCATTTTCGGAGTATTCATGCTTCTTAGCTGGATGGTTGGCAGCCGGCTTAAATCCAAGTTTGCCAAGTATTCCCGTATAGGACTTCGCTCCGGCTTATCGGGTCGTGAGGTAGCGGAAAAGATGCTTCGCGACAGCGGTGTAAGTGGTGTACGAGTTATTTCCACACCCGGAAAACTCACCGACCATTACAATCCCATGGATAAAACTGTAAACCTGAGCCCTGAAGTATATAACGGGCGCAGCATTTCAGCTGCCGCTGTGGCAGCCCACGAGTGCGGACATGCCGTGCAGCATGCACGCGCCTACGCCTTTTTGAAGATGCGCTCTGCCCTGGTGCCGGTTATCAGTATCAGTTCACGCTACATGCAGTGGGTATTGCTCATCGGTATTTTTACTGTGGAAGCTTTCCCGGGAATTTTGCTGGCAGGTATCATCATGTTTGCAATGACTACGCTTTTCAGCTTTGTCACACTTCCTGTGGAATTTGATGCTACGCGCCGGGCACTTGTCTGGCTCAGGGATACCGGCCTTACAGTAGGTGAAGAGCACAGCAATGCCAAAGATGCCCTCAAATGGGCTGCACTTACCTATGTGGTTGCTGCTCTTGCATCACTTGCAACACTCATGTATTACATTATGATTTTCCTGGGAAGCAGGAGATAAATTTTGAAAGAAGCCCTAAGATAAGGAATTATTAGCGCAATCTGTGTTCATATTTCCTTATCTTTGCAAGCTTACTTTTTAAAGAATGTAATGACTGACCGACTCACCAGAGAAAAAGAATACCATAACAAAGCATTCAGTGAGGGGCTAAGAAAGGCAGCTGATAAGTATTATACCATACATGCCGTTTCTCTGGAAAAGCTTTACAAGGTGCTTGAAAAATACGCCAGTGGAAAAGATGTACTGGAGTATGGTTGTGGTCCAGGTCATAATGCATTCTTTCTTGCCCTGCATGCCCGTAAACTCATTGCCATAGACATTTCAGATTTTGCTATCAAGACTGCCACAGAAGCTGCCGCAGAACTTAATATTACCAATGCTGAGTTTCGTGAAATGAATGCCGAAGAGCTTGAGTTTGAAGATAATTCCTTCGATCTTGTTTTTGGTAATTCCATCATTCACCACCTTGATCTTGACATTTGCTTCCGTGAAATAAAGAGAGTACTGAAACCCGGAGGTAAAGCCATTTTTTATGAGCCTCTGGGCCATAACTATTTTATCAATTATTACCGCAAATCAACCCCGGAAATGAGGACCGAGGATGAGCATCCCCTTATGATGAAAGATATCAGGTTGGCTGAAAAATATTTTGATGATGTTTCTGTGAATTTTTTTCATCTGACCACACTGGCTGCAGTGCCTCTGAGGAAAACCTTCCTTTTTCGGCCCGTCCTGCGTTTTCTTGCAGCTACGGACAGGTTGATTTTTAAAATCTTTCCTTTCATCAAAAAAAACGCCTGGTTTTGTGTCGTAGAACTTAGCAACAACAAATAAGATTAGAAAAGGCAATTGTTTATTTGCTGTTCATTCTTTCTGTATTTGCTGCATGGTTTTGTCAATGGTTTCCCATAGCAATCGGGCAGTTTTGTCCCATGAAAAGAGCTCCCTTCTTCGTTTTCCTTTTTCTATAAGTGAATTTCTCAAGGCTTCATCCTTGCTGATTTTTTCCATGGCACCGGCAATGGATTTTATATCATACGGGTCTGTAAGAAGTGCGGCATCTCCGGCCACCTCGGGCATGGAGCTTACATTGGATGTTATAACAGCGGTTTCCGAATGAAAAGCTTCGAGAATGGGTATCCCAAACCCTTCAAATATGGCAGTAAAAACCAGTGTCTGCGAGGCAGCATAAAGCCTGTTTAACTCTTCAACATTTCTTCTTCCCAGGAATATCAGATCATTTTTATATTCCATGCCTTCGTAAACATCATTGATTTGCCGGGTCCACCATTTTTTCTCCCCTACGATGATAAATTTGGTATTATGTGTGTCCTTTCTTTTAAAAATATCAAATGCCTGGAACATCCTTGCGATATTTTTACGGGGAATGAGTGCACCTACATAAATAAAATAAGGGTTGCCACCGGTAAATTCTTCACGTGTTTTTATTTTCATCTCCTCCGAAACCGGCTTATACTGTAAATTGCAGCCATTGTGCATAACGTCAACTTTTTCTGCCGAAACTTTAAACGTTTTCTCAATGTCCTGTTTGGAGAAGTTACTGACTGTGGCAATTCTGCGGGCCTTTCTTGCATAGCGCGGAAAAAGAATATTGTAATAATTGCGGGTCCAGAAAGGTATATCCTTTGGGAAGTGCACAAAATTGAGGTCATGTATCACATCAATGCAAGGTACCGAGGTAAATGAAGTCATCCATCCATCAGGAGAAAGAAAAATATCGGCTTTCAGCTTTTTAAGCAGGAATGGAAGTAAAATTTCAAATCTCAGAAACCACAGGAAGGGATGTCGTGATTTGGGAGGTAAAACGACAAATTTTGTGTTTTCAGGAAATTGCAATTCTTTTGAGGGTTCACGGTCAAATACCAGGAAAAAATTATGTTCCGGATGCGAAGCCGTCATTCGCTGTAAAACTTCAAATGTAAACCAGCCTATTCCGTCGAGTCTGCCTGGAATCAACAATTGTGTGTTTACTACAATATTCATATGGTCAACATAAGAGATTGCAGGCAAATGTAAGGGAAAAAAGTGGTATAATGGGATTAAAAATGGTTTTCAACAAAGGATTTAAGTTCCCGGTAAAGGGTAGCCACCGGCAAACCAACCACATTGTGATAAGAGCCCTGTATGCTCTCTACTGCAACTGCACCAATCCATTCCTGTATGCCATAGGCACCGGCTTTGTCAAAGGGCTGGCAGGTTTTAATGTAATGGTTGATTTCTTCCGGTTCAAGTTTTGTAAATTTTACTGTGGTTGTTTCTGTAAAGGAAAACCGGTGGTTTTGGGAGGTAAGGCAAACACCAGTTATTACCTGGTGTGTGGTTCCGGAAAGGATGCTTAGCATGGAGCGGGCTTCTGCAGGGTTGTCGGCTTTGTTGAGGATCCGGTTGCCCTTTACCACAATGGTATCTGCAGTAATCACTATGGTATTCTGGTCCATCAGGCCCTTGAAAGGCTTTGCTTTTTGCCGGCACAAATAAAGTGCTATATCATTGGTTGGTAAGTCCTGGGGAAAGCTTTCATCAGAGGGAATTACCCATATTCTGAACGGAAAGCCGACTTCTTCCAGAAGTGCTTTACGACGGGGCGATTGGGAAGCCAAAACCAGATCGAGGCTTTTCAGTTTTTCGAAAAATTTCATAAATTTCCGGATTTTCTTCGTTACCGGCGCAAAGATAAAGACTTTGTCTTTTACCCGGTAAAATTAAATTTCAAGAGGGAATCCGCTTTGCAGGTAAAAGTAAAAAAGAAACATGGAAAAAATACCAGTCATCATGATGATCTTGGCAAAGAGGCTTAAATGATGATAATCGGCTTTTTCCTTTGCAACAAGGGTTTTGTTTATCATGAGTATAAAAGGGATTTGAACGGCAATCAGCAGATAAGCAAATATCAGGTCAAAATCCCGGCGAAGCAGGTAAATTTGCATCCAGGCCACAAAGAGTATCATTATGACAGTGAGGAAAATAATTAGTTTTTTGGTGCTGTGGATACCTGAGACAACCGGCATGGTTTTGCAACCGGTTTTGGCATCGCCTTTAATGTCTTCAATATCTTTTATGATTTCGCGGGTAAATGTGCTTAAAAAAGCAAAAAGTGCATAAATATGTGAAAAGGAAGAGATTACGGAAAACTCTTCGACATCAATACCCTTAGCTGCAAGTGCGGCACTTTCAAGAGCCCATATTATGCCCACCACAAAGGCTGCCAGTACTGCTACGATGATGTTTCCCATCAAAAATTTCTTTTTGTACCTTACCGAATAAAGCCAGAGCAGGGTAGGTACAATAACAAAAACAAAAGCCATGGGCCAGTAGCCTGAGCGATAGGACAGCCATACTCCCAGCAATACACCAAGAATATTAAAAACAGAATGGAATAAAATGGCTTTTCTCCTTGAGATTTTTCTTCCCAGGATGATTTTACCGGGTTTGTTGATACGGTCGGTTCTCAGGTCAAAGTAGTCATTGATAGCGTAACCTGCAGCCGTAATAAGCATAGTAGCAAGCACCAGCAATGCAAAATCAAAATGCGTTAATGCAAAATCAACTCCCTGATGTTTCAAAAGGGGTTGTATGATCGCATACCTGAAAAGTATCTGTATAGCGGCAACTATTATCAGGTTAGGCCAGCGAAACAATCTGAGGTAAGACATCATATCATGATGAGTTTGGGAGTTTGTTTTAGTTAAAATAACGAATTACCAGTGAAAACCATCTTCATCAAACCATTTATCCTGCACCTTCATTACCTGTTCAAGTACATCCCTTGCACAGCCTTTTCCGCCATCCAGGGGAGAGATATATTTACTGATATGTTTGATCTCTTCTGCTGCATTGGCAGGGCATGCTGCCACACCCACTTCACTCATGATCTCATAGTCAGGAATATCGTCTCCCATGTACAGGATGTTTTCCATTTTCAGATTGTCCCTTTTTACAATTTCATGAAATAACTCAAGCTTGTTGCCGATGGCAAGATAAACTTCCCTGATTCCCAATCCCTCAAAGCGTTGCCTTACTGCCTCTGAATTTCCCCCGGTTATGATGATGATACGATAGCCTTTTTTTACTGCCAGTTGCAGGGCGTATCCGTCTTTTACATTCATTGAACGATGCATTTGACCATCGGGCGTAAGCAAAACAATACCATCGGTCATTACTCCGTCTACATCAAAAATAAAAGTATCGATTTGAGAAAGAAGGGCTTTGTAATTCGACATGAAAGGGTTGGTTTTAAGAATTTCTTTTTTTTGTTTCTATAATACTTTTGGAAATAAAATTATAAATTTTTTGGTAAGCGGGCAAGGATGCAAGCTGTTGTAAATGTTTTTGCATGATCTCTTTATCGTTTCGCACCGCCGGTCCTGTCTGTACCTCATAAGGTTTGTGATTTTTTACTTTTCTGAGGGTTTCTTCAATCAGGGGAAACAGCAGGTCAAAAGAAAGGTTTTCTTTTTCCATCAGATCGTCTGCTATGGCATATAAATGATTTGTAAAGTTACAGGCAAAAACAGCAGCAACATGCATAACAGCTCGTTGCTGCGAATTTACGTGTGTGACATTGCGGGTAATCTTTTTCCCCATTCTCATGAGTAGGTTCAGATGCTTTACATCCTGTGCTTCCACACAAACCGGTATTTTTTCAAAATCGGCCCGCACACTTTTGGAGAGAGTCTGCAAGGGGTAAAAAACTCCATATCTCAGTTTCAGCCCCCGGAAAACTTCCAAACCGATACTACCTGATGTATGAACTGCAAACGCGTTATCAACCTCAAAATCCCTGAGAATTTTTGAAAGTGCTGAGTCTTTCACAGAAAAAATATACAAATCGGCGTGGGTGACAATCTTTTTTATGTCGGTGGTTGCAAAGCAGTTGAGTTTATTTGAAAGAAGTGTGGCTGATTTTCCTGTACGGCTGTAAACCTGTAATATCTCAAATCCTGCTTCCTTAAATGCTAAGCCCAGTTGGGTCGCCACATTCCCGGCCCCAATAAAAACGATGGTTTTAATCATCATCCTGTTTTTTTAAAAAAACCTTTGTCAGGGTACAAAGATACAGGTTCCTGCAAATGATTTATTTATTTCTTCTTTTCCATCTTCTGCGATAGGCCATCCAGAAACCTGTGAGCATTACAATGCAACTGAACCAAAGCAGGTTAATGTAGGGGAAAATTATTGTTTTGATGATTATGAAATCAGGATGCTCGCGATACAATTCAATAACAATGGTATAGGGTTTTTCTGAAACCTCTTTGAAACGGAATCGGTAGTCCAGATCGCGCACTACATCATCATGGTAGTGAAGTGAATGACCCCTGAGAATGAACTGAGGTTTTGCAGTATAAGTCTCGCCAAAATGAGTAAGAATATCTATGCTGGCTTCCACAATAATGCTTTCTTCAGTAACATTATGCCCATCGGTATTGGCTTCAATGGCACTTAGAACCATATGTGTATTGTCAATGTGGAGGGTGTCGTGAAGCGTCATTTCATAAGTCCCCAACAGGTCAGGCTCATGCATATGACCATGAGAATGACGATCAACATCGGCGAAGGTAATGTAGGTAAATATATCTTTGCCTGGATAAACCTTAGCGAAGGGATTATATACATTACCCATCGTTTCATTAAGCTTGATGGAGGGTGTGGATTGGAAAACCTTGTAATAATCACCATCCTGATTTTTTCTCAGAAAGTCAATTTCATAAAAAATATCTTCACCTTCCCTGTAATGTCCCCTGTATGTAACGTAGTAGCTTCCCATGGGCAATATTTCATCTTTTATAAGAAGAAGGTTTTCATTTTCAGAGAATGCTTCACCCAGGAAATAACCCGACGTGTTTTTAGAAATGGTTTCCTTTTGCGAAAATGTCATCAATATGGCAATCAGAAACAGAGCGATGCCCAGGTGACTGATAATCGTGGGCGTATTGGCCAGTACATTACGGAAACGAAACAGCATATCCAGAGATGAGAAAAGGGCGAATAGTCCTGCAAACAGGAAAACCACATGTGCAATTTGCCAGTCGGCTGTTATCCAAACGATAATGATGGTAAATACAAAGCTGAGACCCAGAGATAATAAAGTACTTTTTAAAAATGCCGCAGGTTTGTTTTTTCCCCATTTAAGGAAATGTGCAAATCCCATAAGCAATGCTACCAGAACAGCAAATGGCAACTGCCAGGTATTGTAATGCGCCACAACATCCACCGGAGGCGAAAGCTGGCTGCCAAACAAACGGTTGATGACCGGTATGGATGTGGTAAATATGATCTGAAAGGCAGACAGCACAAGAACCATTGCAGCGATAAATAGCCAGAATTCCCTTGAGATGGGTTGTTCATTGTCTTTTGACGGCAATTTGCGAAAGTGCCTGCCAAGCGTTATGGCAAAAAGTAAAAGAAACGTAAAGATATAGGTAAGTATCTGAAAACCCATACCATCATTCCCGAATGAGTGTACGGAAGTTTCAGCCAGCACCCCGCTTCTTGTCAGATAAGTGCTGTAAATCACAAAGATAAATGCCAGAAAAGTAAATAAATATGCAGGAAATATATTTTCTTTTTTTCTTCGGGCCACCAGCATAAGATGCATTCCTGCGACCAAAATGAGCCATGGCACCAGGGAAGCATTTTCAATGGGGTCCCATGCCCAGAAACCTCCGAAAGTGAGGGATTCATAGGCCCATACTCCTCCCAGCAAAATACCTGCACCTAAAAAGAAGATGGCCAGGTGCGTCCATGGCAATGCAGGAGTAATCCATTCCACGTATTTCTTATTTCGCAACCCTGCAATGCCATAAGCAAAGGGCACAAGAGCCATGGCAAAGCCGATAAACAATACCGGCGGATGTGAAAGCATCCAGAAATTGCGAAGCAATGGATTCAGTCCGTTACCGTCAACAATAAGAGCCAGGTAATTGGGGTTTCGGAAGAATTCACTGGCGGCATTCTCAGGCACTTCACGCAAAAGTAAAAACGGACTCATGCCTATTTCCAGATTACCCAGGCTGATTCCCAGCATCATGGAAGACATGAATACCTGAGAAAGGGCTACTACTGCCATTACTGTGTTTTCCCATTTTCCTGCAAAGCGTATCAGCAACAAACCGACCGCTACCTGGCAGAGTGTCCAGAAAAGGAAGCTACCCTCCTGGCCGGCCCAGAAGGATGCTATCATATACCCGAGGTCGAGATTATTCTCCGTATGTACCCATACATATTTGTATTCATAAAACCGGTTTAGCAAAATATACATGAGCATGGTGCTGGCAAGAATGATAAATGCAGAGTGTGTAAAAAAACTATATCTACCCCATTTTCGCCACATGTAGGAGTCGCTGGGATTATCCCTGCCTGCCTGAAGATAAAAAAATGAAGAAAGAAATGCGGCCACAAATCCCATTATGATAGAAAATCGCCCTATATTGCCGGGCAAAAGATGTTCGCCCACGTATTGTATATCCATTGATAGAAATTTACTTTACTGGTTAATTGTCCGGCAAAAATAAGGAAATAATTTTCAAAAAAAGCATTTCATTACCTTAATAAATGTTTATTTCAGTTAAGGAAATGCAGAAAAAAACTGACCGGGAATTGGGTTTGGGAAAAACAGCTTTCTACCAGCGGAAACTTGGTGCAGACGGATCTTTGCGTGACTGGTATTTACCCAGAAGATTTACTCCTATATGCACATTGGCAGTCTGAACCGTATGAGGCTGTAATGCCCCGAAGAAATTATCCACCACGGCATACAACTGCAGAAAGCCCAGGTTCCATTGAAATCCGAAACCTACATTGGTGTAGTTCCAGTGAATGACAGAATATGAAAAGGTGGTACCGAATCGCGGTACCGGATGGAAATTGTAAGATGCCGTAAATGAAGGATAGATGTCTCCTGCATAATATTCTCCTCTTGCCAGCAATGCAAAAGTATGTGCCCTCGTGGGGGTAAAGGCTATGGAAGCGAAAAATTTAGCCGGCATTAAAGTTCTGTAGCCGTTATTTGTTTCTTCAAAGTTGAGAATATCCTTTATGGAATCTACAATCTGCTCAAAGGAGTTGTCATTTTCGTTATCGAAAAAATCATTGAAATCTATTCCTTCAAACTCAAATTCGCCGGTTGCCCTGAAGTTTTCCACGCCTGATTTCCAGTTTATAAACCCAAGGTCTATGGCACTCAATGCTATGGTAAATTTGTCGGAAAGTTTGAACGAAGCTCCCACATCCAATGCATAGCCTATGTTTTGTCTGTTGGTAGCATAGTCTATCAGGTCGTCTTCGTCGGGGTCATAGTCAATGCCGTTTACCAGTGAATCAATGGGTTGAAGTTCAAAAGGCAAAGAAGTGTTGATAAGAATATCGGATTGTAGCAAAAGCTCATAATTGTTAGTTTGGGTGATCAGATTAAGGTCTGTTCTTTCAAAATAAACATTACTCATGCCCTGCAGGGCTTTGAATCTTAATCCGGCAGAAAACCGGTCTGTCCACTGCCTTGAGTATCCTAACCCGAATTCCCTGTAATGAATGGCATCCAGTGACAATCCGCTTAGTTCAGCAGGCACATCGCTACCGCTTGCAATACTTTGTTGGAGAAAGTAGTCATTTCCGTCAGCCAGAAGCCTCATAAGATCACGCGAATATCCCATACGGGCACCAATTTTTTCACTGATATTGAAAGAAAAATAATCTTTTCCGGTACGAAAACCAAATGCGAGTAATTCATGTTGATAATCCAAAGTAAGAAAATTCCGTCGATCCAGCTTTTCCAACATCGATTGCTCATCAATGAAAAAAGAGTTCCCGGTTTCCCTCTTTTTGATCAGGTCTTCGGGGGCAAATCCCGAATGAGAAATATTCAGATATAGTGAAGAAACTGCCGGAAATCCGATAAATATGCCTGCGTCAGGTTGCAATGCCGGATTGCTGTAAGTATACTGAGGGATACCCTTCATCCAGTAAAGAGTATTGTAAAGCTGAGCATTGACCGGCTGCTGAAAGGTAATCAGTAAAAACCCGGTAATGATTATGCCTGTTAGCCTGATTTTTATTTTGGACATCATGATCAATTTTGTATTAAATTTCCCTTTTAAACTGTAATCTTTTTAAAATTATTCAATGCATGACGGCTTCCGGTTGAAACGGTATGTGCTGTTTTCAGTCGTCATCAGACAGTGTTGCTTTTACTTTTACTCTCACACCCATTTCAATACCAATACGGTAGTTGTCAAGAATTTTTACTGATTGCTCCAATTCATGATTATATGTATTGAAATTTACCTCAAGGATGAAACCTTCAGCATTTCTTATGTCGTCAATCTTGTCTTGAGAAAGTGATATAAAAATAGGGTCTTTTTTTACGTTTTCGGTAACAATCATGGTTACGGGATCAGTGGGAGCGGCTTCAATTATGTTTTTTGGGTCGGGTTCACCAAACAGGGCTCCAAATATCTGGTTGTTTTCATCAACAAAATAAAGCTCAACATTTGCCTCAAAGGGAAACCCGTTTTCCATGGTAAGTTTTATCTCCATCCATTCAATTTCTTCGGGGAGGTCCCTGATTGATGAAAGCTCCAGTGTATCCTGCAATTCGAAGTTGTCAACCCTGCCAAAAAGCGGAAGGTTTACCTCAACATCTATGCTCATGTGGCTGTAATGTTTGATGAAATTTTCGACAGAACTGTCTCCCTCAGGATTCAGTTGGCCCGATACATCATAGTAAACACTTACAGGTCTGATATTCATAACCTCATCAATATTGGTATTGCTTCTGTCAAGCAATTCAACAGTAAATGCCGTATCACCGGGTGCATCAGGTGAATTTACATACCAATGGTCTTCCTGATACTGATAATTGATATCTATGGATTCATCATCATTGTTGGATGCAAAGAATTCGTGAAATACCAGAGCCATTGGAGCGCCAAAAGAATTTTTGGAAATTACTTCAATATTGGGAGCTTCAAAAAATACTTCTGCCAGGTTGGCATTCTTGTATAACCCCAGTTCAATTTCCGTATTTCCCACAGGGAAGGTTATCTGTCCGAAATATCCATAAATAAAATCATAGGCCGGTTGTTGCATCGACTGGCTTATGCTGATTTCATAAGGTGCATTGTCCGGGTTTCCGGTTCCGCCAATTTCTATGGTAAATAACACGCTGAAGGAATTGGTGTCATTCTTGAATTCAATAATTGCATCTTCAAGGTTTATATCTGCCGGCTGAATTGCTGAAAACTGTCCGCTCAGGGGATTTGAATCCGCTGCCTGGGAATTCAGGATTTCAAATTGTACATCTATGGTGTACCCGTCGGCAATCAACTGATCTGCTTCCAGTTCTATATGATAATTACCCGAAAGGAATTTTATTCTGCTAAGTGTTTCATCACCAACCGGATTCCAGGGGAAATCCTCCTCAACTTCAAATGTGTTTTTCGAGCCAGGGTTAGGAATTTCAACCGTAAAATTGTATTGCTGCTCGGAAAGACTGAAAATTTCTGTTGCCGGCGCAGAAAAAACCCTACCCTTGTAAACCAGCCAAATAAGGTTTTCTTCATCAGTTTCAATTCCTCCCAACTCATCGGTATCAATCAGGTCATTGATAGAAAGGCTTGAGCTGACCAATGGTACAGCAAAAATACCTTCGTATGTGTAATCTTCCATATTGTCAATTGCATCAAGATAAGAATGATCGCAGGAATTGATCATAAGAAGTGCAAGAACAATAATTACCGGAGCTTTCCATCTTCTTTTATGAAATGGGGTTTTCATAGTTTCTGTGCTTTAAAAATTCAGGTTTAATTTTGAGCAACTAAATTAGTCATTCTTTGATATTTAAGTTAAGTGATACTACTTAGTTGCAAAAGAAATTTTTGCCGGTATTATCTCAAGGGTTTTGCAACCTTTTTTTATGTTCAGATTGGTTTGTTGTAACGCTTTTTTTCAGAAAGAATGCAAAAGAGAGTAACCGGTTGAGCGCAAAAACATAGTTTCCTATTGTTTGCTAAACTTAATGCTTTGGACTTTTTCCGGTGTTATTACCTGTATTATATAGCTGCCTGGCAGCAGTTTTTCTGCATCTTTTCTGAATAATTGTTTTCCGGGTTGGGCAATGTTTTTTCTATGCGAAGAAATCATTCGGGCATTGATGTCGTAAATTCTGATTTCTATCTTTCCGGGTTTTTCCATGAAAAATTCAAGATTCAGCGTATGTGTTATTGGGTTGGGATACAGCGCTAAAACAAGGAATTTGTTATGGGGCTCACGGGAGGAGAGCTCTTCATCTCCGTTATATATCATTGCAGCCAGTTGTGCACTGGCCTGCAAGTCGTTGATATGGTCGCCGGCAAGCAAGGCAAATGCAATATGCAGAGTGTCATCCTTTTGAAAGAGAAAGGGACCTGCACCCAGTAGCGTACTGATGTCATTGTCTTTGTCAAATACACCGGCAGTGTTGCGTGTAGATTTTAGTGCAGTATATTTTTCAAAGGAAGTAAAACCGTCACTGATATTTATACTTCCACCAAACCCCTGGTTATCGAAAGCGTAATGTCTGACATTGTCATGGCTAAGCAACTGAATACCCTTATAATTTCCTCCGTTGGCTGAAAAGGCATAACCCATTTTATTTTCTGCATCAAATGCTGCCCGGTGATTGCGGATATCCTGTAAAGACCAGTCGGCAAAAAATGCTGCATAAAACCCGGGGAGATTTTCACCTGACTGATTGATGATCTGATATTCCAATATAAGGAATTTATCTGCCGGTGCTTCTTCAAAGGCATAAACATCGTAGTTTACCTTAATTCCGATTTTCGCGGTACCGGCCAGGCTGTCAGTGAAGCTTCCGGTAATATGCAGGTCTCCCATCAGAGGCTCGTCCTTTTTTCTCGCATTTTTGCGGGGAGTAAGCAGATTGCTGAAAGAGTTTTCAACAGCACCGTAAATATTGTCCACAACTTTTGCTGTTGAGACACCCGCCAGGAAACCGGCACTTCTAATCAAAGACCTGTTTTGATTTGTGTTGCTGTATAGAAACCCAAGTCCCTGACTATAGTTGGGGTAGTTATAACCAATATTGCCTTTACTGTTTACTGTAGTTTGAATCTGGTTTACCTGCATGTGCAAATAATCCAGGTTAAAAGTGAGGGTGAAATTTTGTCTTCCGGCAAATGCATCTGTTTCTGTAAAAAAGCTGATAGTGAAATTTATTTCGTGGCTTGGGGGTATATCAGGGCTAATCTGCAGCATGAACGGATTTTCAAAATTATCTGCAATACTCATGTGTTCCAGCGAACCAAGCAGGGATTCTCCTGATATGACATCTATATATTGTGAATTTGTCGAAATCACAGCTGTAATATTTTGCGCAGATGCCAGCAGATTCTTAAAACGTGCACCCAGGCTAAAAGCTTCTCCTGGGTTGTAAAGCTGGTAGTGCGATACCGGGTGTTCAAACTCTGTAAGCAAAATATAAGGATGGTGGTTCTCTGTGAGGGCCCGGAAAATGTTTAAACGCCCTGTTCCCATTAGTCCTGCATAATCTTCATTCCCTTGTATAGTATCTATGATATCGGTAGTTACTTTTAACTGGGCTGCAATCTGCATTGCAGAATACTCAGGATAATGTGCCCTGAGTAAAGCTGCAGCACCCGATACCATGGGCGCTGCCATGGATGTGCCGTTACCCGAAAGGTAAGAGCCATTGGTCCATGTTGAGAAGATTGCAGCACCTGGTGCGGAAAGATCAACCAGATTGCCAAAACTTGAACCTTCCCATTTCAAATCATTGATGTTTGTGGCAGCAACACTGACAGCATTGTTATATGAAGCAGGATAAAGACGCACCTGGTTATTTGAGTTTCCTGCTGCAGCAATAACAACTGCATCTTTGTTAATAACAGCATAATTGATAATATCCTGGCCGAACTGTCCGGGTGAGATTACACCTCCCCAGCTGCAATTAATTACCTGTGCCCCTTGATCGGCAGCATATACTATACCTTCGTATGCCTTTACCAGTTTCCCGTCAGCATCACTCACCTTAACCGGAAGTATGCGGCTGTTGAAGCCTACTCCTGCCATGCCGGTACCGTTATTGGTAGAAGCACCGGCAATTCCTGCAACGTGAATCCCATGAGGATTTGCATTATACTGAGGATAGTTATCGTTTTCGCCCAGGTCCCATCCGTAAAAATTATCAATGTAGCCGTCATTGTCACTGTCTTCACCGTTGATGGGATCGTCATAATTGTAGGCAATATCATGGATGAGGTCGGGGTGAAACAGGTCAATTCCCGTATCTACGATGGCAATTACAATATTGGTGTCACCCTGTTCAATGGCCCAGGCTTCAAAGGCCTGAATGTTGTTCAGGTAATACTGAGAACCGGTAAAAGGATCGTCAGGCTCAAAAAGAGGTTTGGGAATATACCAGGGCTGTGCATATTCCACCATTCCGCTTGCATACAAACTGTTTATAGCTTCTTCCAGTGATATATCTCCGGGAACCTCCGTTTTATAGATAAGGCTCAGGTCAATGTAGGGCTGACCTGATACATGTAAAGCTTTAACCGGAGGAGTATGCTCAGGAAATATTCTTTGGGTTTCTGTTGCACCAATTTTTACAAGGTTTCTTTGCATGCCCGGCATTGTAATTTCTTCAGCTTTTTTTTGCGGGCGGGCTTCCTCCCTTAGCTTAAAAATGATTTTACCCGGGATGTATTCCTCGTCGGAAATATTTTCGGGCATGGAAAAAACAGGAGGGTCAAAATCGTTACTTATCGCTTCAAATGGGAAAAAAGACGTAAGGCAAAATAGAATTAAAACGAGATAAAAATATTTTTTAGTGCATTGCATCCGGTACACAGGTTTCAGTGAATATGGATTGAGAAATTTCTTTCGGAATGTAAAAATACAAAAAGCACAGGTCAGGATTTCCAGAGAAATACGGAATTAACAGATTTCTTTATATCCTGGGAAATCATCAAGAAAAACCAGTTTTTTGCTTTCAAGGTCAATGCGGCAGCAATAATGCATCAGCCCATTGGTGAGAGTAAGATAGCGGGTTTGGAAGCTGAAATTGTATCTGGCAGCCTGCTCGAGAGTTTGCTGGGATATGCTTACGCCGGGGGCTTTGCATTCAACAATCATCAGAGGTTTGCCGTTTGGGCTGTAAACTACGGCATCGGCACGCATTTTCAGGGTATTGTATTTGAGTGTGGCCTCCACGGCTATGAGCCCTTTGGGATACCCGTGCGCATGGCAAAGCCACGTAAGAAAATTTTGCCGCACCCATTCTTCGGGTGTAAGCACAAA
The DNA here is from genome assembly GCA_007693555.1 of Bacteroidota bacterium. Taxonomy (GTDB): domain Bacteria; phylum Bacteroidota; class Bacteroidia; order Bacteroidales; family UBA7960; genus SKVR01. The sequence goes on along the minus strand of REDJ01000089.1, from coordinate 20,042 downwards.
CCAGGATTTTCGGAATGAGTCAAAAATCCATGTTTTTTCTCCTTTCCGGGAAGTTTTAAAAGAATAGGAAGGAAGATTCAGTTGTATCATTCTTTCAGGTTTTTGACGCTACGAAAGTACAAATTAAGAGCATAAATTATTGTTGTTCGATAAAATAAGAAATTTGTTGTTTGTGAAAATTAAGATTGGTTTCACTGGGCTTACATTTCCCATCTCAACTGCTGACCTTTAGAAAAATCTGTTATTTTCGGCAATGCAAAGCCTCTTGTTATTTTTTACGGACACAACTTATAGATTTTCATTAATAGCGCAACAAATGGAGCAAGGAACCTCTTTAATAATACAAACTTCAGGAAATTATTAATCATAACCGATAATCAGTTCATGTTTTATTACAGGGCTAGGCCCCTTAATTGGCCTGATTAAATACATTATTCTACGAAGATTGTGGGGCTAACGCCCCTTTGGGTTAGAGCAAATTATTTTATTAATGAATATTAATAGATTAGCTTTGTTATGGGGTACAATGCATTAGGTTATTTAGCTATGGCGTAATTAAATTTGCTTGTTTGGTTTGTTGGGGCGTAGCCCCAAAATCTTCGTAACAAAAGCAATCATTCCCTTCTCAAAGGGGCGTTAGCCCTAATATCTCTTTTATAGTATTTTACAGGTCTATCGGTTAACATAGATATAATTTTTGTAATTGTAAGTTGCATAAGTGAATAGCAGTCTTTTTCCCTAAATACATCATTTTATTTACCTTAGATTACTAAGTAATAAGGTTTAAATTGGCATATCGAATCAGATTTTAATGCGTTAACTCTGCCAACGATTGACAACATTAATTTAACATGGCAAAAAGCACTAACTTTGCCCAATTTTTTAATTCTCACCCAAACATAGCTGAATTAACCGTATTTTAGCAATTAAAACTGTTCAATCAAATAAAACCGGCCAATATGAAGACAAGAGAGGAAATTGTAGAAAACTGGCTACCGCGCTATACAGGTATGCAAATTGAGGAATTTGGAAAATATATTCTTCTGACCAACTTCAATCATTATGTGAATCTTTTTGCCAAAAAGTTCAATGCCAAAATCAATGGTCTTGACCGTGTTATGCCCAGCAGCACACATGAGGATATTACTATAATCAATTTTGGAATGGGTAGTGCTAATGCAGCCACAATAATGGATCTTTTAAGCGCTATAGAACCCAAAGCAGTTTTGTTCCTGGGGAAATGCGGCGGATTGAAAAAAATTAACCAGTTGGGTGATCTCATCTTGCCCATTGCAGCCATTCGGGGTGATGGAACATCCAATGACTATTTTCCACCCGAAGTACCGGCTTTACCTGCATTTAACCTGCAGAAAGCAGTTTCTACCAACATCCGTAATCACAATCTGGACTATTGGACAGGCACTATTTACACGACCAACCGAAGGGTATGGGAGCACGATGATGAGTTCAAAAAATATTTGATTAAAATACGTTGTATGGGTATTGATATGGAAACAGCTACTATATTTTCTGTAGGTTTTTATAATAAGATACCTACAGGTGCATTGCTGCTGGTCTCAGACCAGCCCATGATCTCCACAGGGGTCAAAACTGAAGAAAAGGATAAAATAGTAACTAAAAACTACGTAAGTCAGCACCTTGAAATTGGAATTGACTCACTCAACGAATTAATAAACAACGGTCTTACAGTGAAGCATCTGAAATTTGATTTTGAAGAACATTAATAACCTGATTCTTGCTTTTAAGCCTGTAATATCCTATGAAGGAACAAAACTGGGAGGAAATATTTAAAGACCTGCGTAACAAAGTTTACTATCCCGTGTATTTATTGATGGGAGAGGAGCCTTTCTATATCGATGTGATTTCCAAATATATTGAAGAGAATGTGCTGGATGTTAACGAAAAGGAATTCAACCAGACGGTTTTATATGGCCGTGAAACTGATGTTCCTACCATTATAAGCACTGCAAAACGCTTCCCCATGATGGCCAACCACCAGGTAGTAATTGTAAAGGAAGCTCAGAATATAAAGGAAATTGAAAAGCTCGAACCTTATGCTGAAAGTCCTTTGAATTCCACGCTTCTGGTCATTTGCTACAAATACAAAACGATTCGTAAAAATTCACGTTTTGTAAAAGCAGTTGGTAAAAACGGTGTGGTGATGGATTCCAAAAAGGTCTATGACAATAAGATGCCCGATTGGATTCAGAAATACGTGTCTCGTCATGGATATAAAATAGGAAACAAAGCCACCCAGATGCTGGCCGATCACCTGGGAAATGATCTGGGGAAAGTGGTCAATGAAATACAGAAGGTGTTTATTTCACTTCCCAAAGGACAGGAGATCACACCATTGCTGATTGAACAAAATATAGGCATCAGCAAGGATTTCAATGTTTTTGAACTGCAGGAAGCACTTGCTTCCCGGGACGCTTTCAAATCATTCCAGATTGTAAAATACTTTGGCGATAATCAAAAATCCAATCCCTATGTGGTTACCCTTGCAGTGCTGCACAGTTTTTTTACAAGACTGTTTCTTTTTCACCATTTGAAAGATAAGAGCCAGCGAAATGCAGCCTCCGAACTGGGGATATCACCCTGGATGGTAACGGGGGTTCAGAAAGCTGCAAGGTCCTTCGCTCCTGGCAAACTGGTGGAGATTTTTTCTTTGTTGAGAGAATATGATTTAAAATATAAAGGTGTTGATAATCAGTCAGCTGATGAGGGCGCCTTACTTAAAGAATTGATTTACAAAATATTAAATTAAGAAAGACAACGTTTATGAATCACTGGCTTGTAAAGTCTGAACCGGATGCATTTTCATGGGAAAGATTTGTTAAAGAAGGAAAAACCATGTGGGAAGGAGTACGCAACTACCAGGCGCGCAACAACCTGAAAGAAATGAAAAGAGGAGATCTTGTACTTTTTTATCATAGTGTTTCTTCCAAAGAGGTGATGGGTTATGCCAAAGTGGTAAAAGAACATTATCCTGATCCCACTGCTGATGATGATCGCTGGGTGGTTGTGGACCTGGTTCCGGTTGATGCATTGAAAAAACCGGTCAACCTGGCGCAAATCAAAAAAGATGAGCGCCTTGAAAACATTGCTCTTGTTAAACAATCGAGACTTTCGGTAATGCCTCTCAAGAAGGAGGAATTTGATATTATTTTACAACTTGGCGAAGGGGAATAAAATTTTTATAAAATGAACCATGTAGATATTATACTGGCCATACCGCTTGCCTTAGGCGGTATACGGGGATTTTCCAGGGGACTTGCCCGCGAGGCAGCCGCACTGGCAGGGCTGGTAGCAGGGGTTTTTCTGGCTGCCCTTTTTGCCCATATCGTCGGGCAAATTGTTGAAAGTCTTTTCGACTGGAATGTGATGACAGTAAAGATCATCGTTTTTGTGATCATTTTTGTTATAGTGGTTTTCCTGGTTAACATGATGGGAAGATTTATTGAAAAAATCTTTAAGGCCACAGGTCTCAATATTTTTAACCGGCTGGCAGGTGTGGCAGCCGGGGTTTTGAAAATTGCATTTGTGTTGAGTGTTTTTCTTATTTTTTTCAATTACTTCAATCGCAATGAACTTCTGATGTCAGAAAAAACAAGGCACAACAGCCTGCTTTATGATAAAATAGGGGCATTTGCACCGGCTGTGATTCCGGCTAAGGATTTTATTGTGGTCAGGGAGACCATTGATCGTATTAAATCATTTGGTGAAGAAGATCAGGACAATCGGTAACGGTGTTAAAAAAGCAATTGAGGCTATCAGATTTTAAAAAAGCAGTATCATGGATGAAAAGTTCTGGGATGAGATAAGGGAGGAATTTCCGGTTTCACAGAAGCTGGCATATTTTCACAGTGCCGGCATGAGCCCCATACCCAACAGGGTATTGAAAGGTGTTACCGAAGCTTACCGCAAAATCAATCAATTCGGGGATATGTATTTCCTGGATGATCTGGAACGAACCAATCTGCTAAAGGGAAAACTGGCAAAACTGATCAATACCCAAACCGATAACGTGTGTTTTGCGCAAAATACTTCCATAGCATTCAGTTTTGTGGCTGCTGCCTTAAAAAAACATGGCCCGCAGGTATTCAACCTGGTATCTCTCTATGATGAGTTTCCGGCATCCAATGTCCCTTTTGAATTTCAGGGCATACCTATGAAATTTATAAAACCTGACAATCATTCCTACAGTATAGAAAGCATCCTCAATGAGGTGGACAGCAATACCCTTGGAGTGGTTTGCAGTTATGTGCAGTATTCAACAGGGTTTATGCTGGAAATGGAAAAGCTGGGCAAAGCTCTTAAGGATAGGGGTTTGCTTTTTATTGTAAATGCCACCCAGGCATTCCCGGTTTACGAGGTGGATGTGCAAAAAATGCATATTGATGCTATGACAGTATCATTTCACAAATGGGGATTGTGTGCGGTGGCAGGAACATTATTCTACACTTCAGAAGATTTTCGCAAGTCTTATCCGTTGCCCATGGCCGGGTGGTTGTCAATTCACCCACCCGAAGATGATTTTATTCCCACCCAGAAAAATGTGACCTACAAACAATACGAGAGCGCGGAACAATACAACTTTGGTACCATGAATTTTCAGGCATTAATAGGTTTGGATGTTTCTATTGAATTTATCCTGGAAATCGGAAGAGATAGAATCAGAGAAAGAATCATTTCTTTGAATGATTACCTGGTTGACCGTTTAAAAGAGCTTCCCTTAGAAATCATTTCACCTGTGGAAAGGCCTGAAAACCGTTCGGCCATTATTCTCATCAATCTGAAAAATGCTGATAATACTAAGGCAAATGAGTTTTTGCGTAAACACAATATTATCACTTCTGTCCGGGCAGGTAATATCCGTATTTCATGTAATTTCTTCAATAACTTCAAAGAAATTGATCAGCTTATCAATGTACTTGAATTGTTTTCGGAGATGCAAAGCTGAAACACTTACGGAGGGGCTATTTCTTCCTGCGTTTTGATGTACCGGCCGGGGCATCATACTGGGGCTCCAGGTCATGGTTGGCGCAATATTCCAGTACGATGGAGATGATATCGGCACCATACTGCTCCACTTTTTTCTTTCCCATACCGTATATGGCACCTAATGCCTTGGTGGAAGCCGGCAACTCGTTGGAAATAGAAATCATGGACTTACGTGGAAGAATCATAAAAATGGGTATTTTTAGCTCTGCAGATGCTTTGTTGCGCCAGTTGCGTATCTGTTCCAGCAGCAGAGGATGCATGGAATTTTCTGATGTGGCGGGAAACTTGTCAGATTTTTTCTGTGGCTTGCGGCTTTTTTCTATAGAAGCCAATGCGCGGGCTTCAAGGTAGCCGGCGGTACTGAAACCTTCCTTGCATGCTTCAAGAGATGCCAGCTTGATATCAACTTCATGAATCAGTTTTTCCAGTACTTCATTTACCGACTTTTTTACCTGTCTATTGTCGCTGTCGATGGAAACAGTGTTAAGTACATTGAACACACCTGAATCTAAGCGTGGGGTGAAGTAAGCACATCCTTTTCGAATGCGGTCCTGCAGGGCAAGATTTCTTTCAATTTCGGCATATTGATTCACATGCCGGTTAATTTCCGAGGTAAATTTTGCACCCACATTTCCCAGTTCTTTTTCCAGTGTCTCAGCAACGGGTTTTAAAATTTCGGGAAGGGACGCATCAAGGGTGTGGAGGTTTTCATTTATTTGCTTTTTCAGATAACCAAGTCTTCTTTGCAGGGGTTGAAAGTCAAAAAGCTCTTCCAGAAGTTCCAGCTGAAATTGCAATCGTGCCTTTGACAATATATTCTCATTGGGAGTATTTTGGGAAATACTGCGGGTAAAACCCTTCAGGCTGTAATCACTTTTTATTGCCTGGTCTGTTAATCTTGAGCTCAGCACAAGGCCCTCCAGAGAAGTGCAGCGGCTCAGAGCCACATATACCTGGCCGTGTGCAAAGGCAGCCCTTGCATCTACAATGGCTTTTTCAAAGGTAAGCCCCTGGCTTTTGTGGATGGTAATGGCCCAGGCCAGTTTCAGCGGAAACTGTGTAAAAGTACCGATGACCTCCTCGCTGATTTCCTTTGTTTCAGGATTCAGCTTGTAACGGCGGTTTTCCCATGTAAGCGGAGTAACGGTTATCAATTCATCTTCCCCCGGGCAAGCCACATAAATGATATCCTCATCCATGCTGTCGATGGTGCCGATTTTGCCGTTGTAAAATAGTTTTTCAGGGCTGGGGTCATTTTTAACAAACATTACCTGGGCTCCAACTTTCAGGCTGAGGTTTTCGGCTGTGGGATAGCCCATTTCAGGATAATCACCGTCAATGTGTGCTTTGAAATACCTGGTTGTGCTTTTCAGGCTGTTAAGCCGGGTGTGGTTGATTTGGTTTGCCTGCTGGTTATGCGTGGTTAATGTAATATAACCCTCCTTGTCATGGGGCATAAAATCGGCAATATATCTTTTGTTGAGTTTTGCAAGGGTATTTGAATCAGGTTCATTATCACGCACTTTATTGAGCAGGCTGATAAATTCCTGGTCGCTTTGACGGTAAATGCGCTGCAGCTCAATGTTAATGCAGGAGGTTTGCTGCAAAGCCTTACTTCCAAAGAAGTAGAAGTTATCATAATACTTTCCCAGCAGTTCCCTGTCATCATCCTTTACGATGGGTGCAAGCTGCTGCAGATCACCAATGAGCAGAAGTTGCAAACCTCCGAAGGGTTTGTACCGGTTGCGGTATCTGCGCAAAACCTGGTCAATACCATCCAGCAGGTCGGCTCTTACCATGCTCACTTCATCAATAATCAGCAAATCAAGGCTGCGGATGATATTGGTTTTTTCTTTACTGATTTTAAGATAGCGTTTATCATCCCTTTGCATGTAATCTGATGCATCTCCGGGCAATATGGGTCCAAATGGCAACTGAAAAAAGGAGTGAATGGTAACCCCGCCGGCATTTATGGCCGCCACACCTGTTGGAGCTACTACAATTGAGCGTTTGAACGAAGTATTGCGGATATGATGCAGAAAAGTGGTTTTCCCGGTACCGGCTCTACCGGTGAGAAAAATATTCTGGTTGGTCTGTTCTGCAAAGTTTTTTGCCAACTGTAATTGAGGGTTATTGCGGAAATCCATTGCGGAAAGTTTGAGTTATGGTTAAAAATAACAAAAAAAATGGCAAAATTCAACCCTGAATTCTCATCTTTATTCACAAAAAACCGTCAAAGCAGGATTTTCGGCAATCTCCATATGATAGAATTGAATAAACAATGAAGCCGGTGCAATTCCTTAACACCCACCCTGAACAGATACCGTCACCTCCTCAACTGCAGGAATGATGCCGGGAAGTTGTTCTCTTCCGGGGGTGGCTTGTGCTGCACCGGTTTGCATGAAACGACGGTAATCGAAGCGGGCTTTTTCATCCTTATAGGAAGCAAAGGCAGGATTGAAAGAGTCGAGGGCAAATTTAACAGCTGTGGCATAATTGCCTCCCATTACCTTAACCCGTGGTTCAAGGCCTTTTGAAAGCAGAAGCATACGGGCGGATTGAGCGCGCGCTTCTGTTTCAGCATATAAAACGGGGGTTTGTTCATTAAGCCTGCGTAGCATTCTCAGGTTACGGCTATCCAATAAATCTCCAAAAGGCAGGTTAATGGCTCCGGGTAAATGTTCTTTTTCAAATTCATCTTCTGTCCTCAGGTCAATAAGAATATAATCCCCGGTTTGTTCTGTGATAATCCTGTGAAGCTGAAAGTAATCAAAGATATGGTCTTCACCCTCCAGGAGTTTTACAACCTGCTGGTTGGCTCTGCCATAATTGTTGGTGGTAAAAAGATTTATCACCACAACAATGGCTACAAAGCTGAAGAACAGAATACTGATGTTATTGAGGTTATTATTGATTTGCATATTACTTGTTTTTTCGTTAAAAACTTCTCTGTTTACAGGTACTTTTTGGTTATAAATCCGCTAATGCTAACATCCTCCTCTTCCGCCGGGGGTTTCAAGTTCAATGATGGTTCTGATGGGCACCGGTGCAGGTGGTTCTTTTGGCAGAGCATCCCCTTCGAGGAAGAGTTGTCTGGCCTTTGTCAGAAATCTTACTCTGAACTCTTCATCCAGATCCAGGGGGTCATCCGGCTTGTCATTGCCGTTGAATAGTTCGTCAAACAAGCCGTTCAGCCCACCTTTCATAACAAATACATTATCATATCCGGCACGTGTGGCAATTGTCCATGCCAGCTCAGCGGCGCTTTCGCCAAAGCCGTAGAATACCCTTTTGGAGTTTACAGGGGCATTGCGGAAAAAATCCCTGTACCTTCTGCCGAGGATTTCGTCTTTGGTAATATTTATGGCACCCGGAAGTGCAAATTTTTCATACTCTTCAGGATCTCTTACATCAATAAGAATGAAATTCCTGTCTTCATGCATAATTTTGTAGATCGTTTCTTCTGCATCCACAAAATGATTGTTTTCCACTAACATGGCATGCAGACGGTCGGGAGGCAGTTCCCTGGCGTTGCTTTTTCTTTGCTCGGGTAAAAACAGAAAGGCAAAAATGGAAACAATAAGAAGCATGCCCGGAAATACATAAGACGGACGTTGCTCAATAACATGAGGTGGTGTTTTATTTACATTATCTTCAATTTTTTGTGTAATGGCAAAAGCGGTAACTGCCACCATTACCAGAATAAAGGCAAACCATGCCCTTGACATGCCCAGTGTTTCATAGATAAAAGGATTTCCTTCAAAATATCCCATGAACAGGGGTTCCCAGCTATTGTAGAAATGCGCAAAAATAAAGATACCAATTACTGAACCCAGCAAAAACAGCATGGCGTCAATCTTGCCCACTGTGGCAGCAACAATGCTTGTACCGGGGCAATATCCTCCGATGATAAAGCCAAAGCCCATAATGGCTCCGCCGAGTATCGCCGACCATACATAAAGAGGATTAACGTATACCAGGCTCATGTCTATCCAGCCCATGAAGCTCAGGAATAGCAGTCCTACCATGGCAGTAATGCCTGCCGTAAAAAATACACGCAGCACAACAAAGTCATAGCCATAAAATACACCTGCCAGTTTGCGCGAAGAAGAGAATCCTGCCTGTTCAAGCACATAGCCAAATCCGATGCCCAACACAAGCGCGTAGAACAGGTTGAGATCGGGGTTTACTATGCCTTCGGGAATAAATGGTGCCATATTTTTTATTTTAGTGTTTTCTGTTGAAATAATTTTTAATCAAATCTTTAGTGACGGTTAACGGGTATTGGAGCAAAGCGACAATCCCAAGAGCGATTAGCGATTCGGGAATGTTTAACGGGTTGTTATATCCACAATTTTCTGAAGAAATAAGCTATGAGATATCCGGTACCAAAGATGGTCATCATGGTAAGGATGCCGCCGGTAGAAAGCACGGCCATACCGCTAAGCGCTGCACCGCTGGTGCATCCCCGGCCAAACTGTGCCCCCAGTCCAAAAAGCAGCCCACCTGCAACGGCAAGAAAAGCCCTTGTGGGTCCACTGATGCGTGGTCCTCTTTCCATTTTAAATCCTAAACGGTTTGACGATGCCCCGCTGATAAAACCACCTATGATAACTCCCAAAGCAAGGAATACCAGCCATGAGCGAATGGGGCTCTCGCCGGCTGCCACGTAAGGTTCGTAATAGATTGATTTTTCAGCATATTCCGGTGCAACATTGATTACTGTAGCCACCATAGCATCTCGTGCTGCACCGCTTGCTCCAAGGCCACGGCCCACAATGACAAATGAAGCCAGAAGTACCAATCCCAGCAGAAAACCTGCAAGGTAAGGGTTCATGAAGGGTTTGGGTGAATTTTGATTTTCCATGTTTCTGTTGTTGTTTTAATATTTTTAAAACATTTTCTCTGATGCCCTTATAGTATTGGAATTTCCTGAGAAAATATATTTTTCTGTTTTATATTTTTTTAAAGATATATCAATCTAAAAACTCTTCAACTTACTTACATCCCCCTGGCCCCGTTGACTTCGTCGAACCCTTCGGGTTTCAAAGGGGGAATTGGCCGGCAAAAATTCAAAGATTCAATAAACTTTTTCACTCTTCCACTCATTAACTTTCCAATCAATCCCCCTGGCCCCCTTTTCAAAGGGGGAATTGGCCGGCATAACCTAATTTTACCCATCACCCATTCCCGAATCGCTATTCGCTCTCGGGATTGTCGCTATGCTCCAACACCAATTAGCATCCTCCCTGCGCTGTAATCACTTCTTCTTTTTCAGCAGGTTTTGCCTGGGGAGAGGGAGCCTGCATGAGACCGTCTCTTACCAGGGGATAATTCATCACATGCCTTTCGGAAAAAGATCTTCCTGGAGGCTGCGTGGTGAACATGGTCTGGTGGATGAAACTGTTTGCGCCATAATCCAGACTGCGGAATTCATATCCCAGCAATGCAAGATAAGCATTGGCGTATGCCGCATTCTGCCCTGTAAAACAATACACCACGAGCGGTCTGTCCACGGGTAGCGTTAAAATATCTTCATCGCTGTGAAAAGCTTTTTTGGGATTGTACTGAATTGCCCCGGGCAGGTGTCCCGCATCATACAAAACCTGGGGCCAGTAATTGATCACGTAATAATCTTCCACACCTTCGAGGATATCGAGGTAGTCAATACTGATGTCTTCCCATTGAATTTCCAGTGCTTTTTGTGCACGGGCCCTTAATATTTCATAGCCCGCAGTTTTTCCGGTGCTGACGACAGGAAGTTGTCCGGGCTCATTTTTGGGATGTGGTGTGGTTTCCAGCTTTCCCAGCAAATCGTCGGATATATTTGCATACCAAAACCTGCGTGCAATATCATCGTGCCAGGAGCTCATTCCGAAGCGCATATTATAGATGTTGTCGTAGCCCAGCATGCGCAGGATTGCTGTTACATAGCCTGAAAGATGCGCATTGTTGCATACGATAGTTATCTTTTCAAAGCTGTTGGGCTCAATACGGTTTTCAAAATAATCAAGAATATTTTCCGGTTGCACATTTACAGCATGTGCAATATGACCGCGCCTGAATTCCCTGGGCGATCTTACATCTATAACATGATAATTGGAACCGTTTAGATTCTCATGAATCTCCTGTGCATTGATGAAATAAGGAATATCAGGGTGATTAACTATATCCCCGTTCTCTTCAAGGTAATGCAGCAGAATTTCTGCTTCATTTATTTCAGCAGTATGTTCTGTTTGGGTTTCACGCCCGGAACATGCAATAAAGACTGCTGCTGCAAGCAGAAGTATAAAGGGTTTGATAAAAGAGCTTATATGTGTCATATGTTTAGTGTTTTTAGATTACGAAAAAGTTTAGCTTGTTGATTAAAAAAGTTTTGGCCTGATCCTGAGCATGATATAAGCAAAATAGGCAAATTCATCCTTGTCGCCGCTTTTGATTATTTCCATGGATTCAGAGCCAAACATGGTTGAGAATCCTCCGATTATATTGGTAAAATCATTGAAGCGGTAATTGAGTGTAAAGTCTATCTCCGTGCCCAGGTATTTGCTAATGGTTTCTCCCTGGTGCACGTAGTTGTTCTGGATGAAAAACAAATGCAGGTCACCGCCGAAAACTGTGCGTGGATTTAATCTAATGCGGTTTTTCAGGTATGGATTAATTAACCCCGCTCCCCGGGTATGAGCCGGATAGTTGGTGAAGTAATCCATAAAGCCGTTATTGGCATGTCCGGCACCATAGGGTAAATCAAAAGCACGGGAAGTATCGTCAGGGTCTGTACCATCATTACCGGAGAATAATTCCATCCCCAGAGTTGATCTTACATTTTCGGCAACCCCCATGCTCCCTTCCAGCCGGAAATAGTAAGCTCTGATACCTTGCCCGGTTCGGGTTCTTCCATGCTGGAATGCAGGGTTAAATACAAGGTCAATGGCATCAAGGTCCATATCAAGGAAAGCCGACCAGGTAGCTCTTGTGTTGAGTTCTTCACTGTCGAAAGGGTTTTCAAAACCATCAAAAAGAGCCAGCAAAGATAGTTTTGCAGTTTCAGCCAGAGGTGTATGATACCACAGGTAGCTCATGTATTTGTAAGCGTTTATGTTGGCTTGCCGGTTAAGACTGTATTCTGTTCCGAAGTTACGCCCATAAGCGGCCCAATCCTGGTTGAATGCAGTGCCAAAATGAAATTCGCCAATGTCAGATTTATACTTCAGCAAAGCCAGATCATGCTTGCGGCCAAAAACCTGCCAGTCGTTGATGGAAAGAAAACGCTGGTTGTCATATCTTAATTCCTGCCGGCCAAATTTAAGGGAAAGGTTATTGTTAAACATCATCTCTGCCCAGGCTTCATGAAGGGCAAGAGAGGGAATATTTGTAAGCAAAGGATCCTGCCCCCATACCCTTACATCCTGGAAAGAGATATGCAGCCGAAAATTTTCAACATCATAACCCAGGCCCAGCCTGGTTCTCTGGTTTACGTGTGCCGCAGCATTATCAATTGGCCGGGGCATGGTCCTGTAACCCCTGCGCAATTCTGCACGTGGGCTGATATCGGCATTTAAGGTTAACTGTGCTTTTGCACCAAAACAGAATAAAAACAAAGCCGTAAATAATACTGTTTTTTTCATAATACGTTGGTTTTGATTTTAAATCTCTTCTTTATTTTCGTACCTGTCCGGTGTGATTTGGGGGGTGTTTTCCCTTATTTTCTCACCGACAGGATCTTTTATGGTTTGTGATACAGGTGTTTCCCCTTCTTCTGTTTCCAGTTCTTCCCAGCCTGTTATCATGGCTTTAAGGTTGGAGGTGAGGGTGTGCCCCGTAGTAATCAGATACAAATGTACAATGACAAAAGCAATCAGAATATAGGCTCCAATAGTATGCAGCAAAGCTATGGTTTCAAGGCTGCCGATGCCCAGTTCCAAAATTTCACCCTGGCTGGGATAGCGGTAAAACATATAAGCCAGTCCAGAGGCTATCATAACCGGGAAGACCAGTATCTTCAAAGAAAGATAAACCAGCCTTTGCAGCGGATTCAACTTGCTGAGTATGGTTTTCCGGGTAGGGTGGGGGGCATTTCGGAAGATTCCGAAAATATAGTATTGAGCCTGTGCTTTGAGGTTTTCTGTCGTAGGCAGGTATTGCTTCCACTCACCGGTGGTAAAATGCCAGAAAATGGTAAATATGGTGAGTATGATAAAGGCCCAAGCAGCTTTATTATGAAGGTCAACCGCATTTTCAAAGCCAAAAAAGGTGAATGAACCATGCACCTCAAACCCGGTAAGAGCCAGGAAGAATATGAGAAAGGCCTGTGTCCAGTGCCAGAATCTTTCATACAATTTATAGATATAGACTTTTTCTTTTTTAGCCATGATACAGATTTATGAAGAAGTGACTACCTTGTTTTTTCTGTGAGAAATATATCTGATAACAGCATGAGTGATAACACCCAGAAATGACATAATTATCAGGAGTACACCCAGGCTATCAACTGCGGCATTGGTGGTTTTTCCCGGTATGTATGCACCCTCAACAAACTGCATACGTCCGTTTGTTCTTGTGTGACAGTCCTGGCATTGCAAAGCTTCGCTTGCCGGTGATACCATATGGTTTACGGGCAGGTACATTTCGGTATCCACAAAGTCCCATTGTCCGCTGTAGGGTCTGTCAAGATATTTCATCCCTTCTACCAGTGCTCTTTCCCAGTCAAGATCGATCCAAAGAGCTCCCCTTCCTGCTTCCCTGTCCCAGAGTTTTGCCTGCAGGATGGTGAGGTAGACCGGATCATAAGGTTGCCGGCCCCTGTGCACTTTCACCGGGTAGATTCGTGATTCAGGGTCGTTGGCATCACCAAACAAAGTATTGATGCGCAAAAAGGCCTCGGTGGTATCCACCTTGTCTGATAGCAGGAAATGGTCGGCTGTACCGTTAAACCAGAAGTACTCGGGTATTACATTGGTTTGCCAGGCCGCATCTCCTTTGATGGATTGATAAATTGGGTTGCCTTGTTCATCATAAAGCTCAAAAGCACGCCCGTCTTCCAGTTCGCCGGCGGTTGACCAGTCCCAGAACATTTTGGTGGCGTTTACTTTGGCATATTCAGGGATGTGGCAGGTTTGGCAGGCAATTTTTTCAACATGGGTGTTGAGCATATTATCCAGGTGTGGAGCTGCAGTATGACATTGCTCGCAGGTTGCCCGACGGGTATTGGCCGAAGATACCCCGTAGTATCTGCCTTTCATTACATGGTTTTGGGTAACGTGGCAATCAACGCACTCAAGATTGGCCCCGTCAACTCCCATATGCACATCCACCTGGCGTGATGCAGTAAGAAGGGCTTCCTCAAGGTCTCCGTGTTTTACATTATTACCACCGCCGCCATGAAAATGACAATAGCCGCAGTTGGCCTTTGTGGGCCGGCCCACATTCTGCACGATGGTACGAAAGTCCTGTCCGGGAACCGGATATCCCGCTCCCCCTCTCAGTTTTTCGTAACTGCCGGTATTGTCATGGCATACCAGGCAATCCACGTTATATTGATTGGTAAAATCAAAGTTTTTATCAGAATATCCATAGCCTGCATGGCAGCGGTTGCAGGTAGCTTCATTGGAGAAAATACCGGTGCAGAAGTTGTTCAGCAGGTTTCGCTTTCCCAGGTAGGTAACGCCTCTTCCTTCAATGAAATCTTCCCTTTCCCAGGTAAAATGGAAACTGTTTAAAAGTTCTTGTCCCCGTTCGGTATGACAAGAGATGCATGTTGCCGTGATCTCATGGGGGTTATCAAAATCCCGCTGCAAAACCTCATGTTTGCTGTGGTCCACACTGGGGATATGTGGCTGGCTGTATTCTTCTTTCAACTCAGCCAGGAGCTTGTTTTCCCTTGAGGCATCGCGCAGTATCAAAGTGATAATTACCAGGGGTACAACCACAGAAAGAATAAATGTGACGGTATTCTTCATATTGAAATTTTTATATTACTGAAATACAGATTGTTGTAAAATATAAAAGCGCACTCTTATTTAATACATCTAATAAAGCAAATATATAAATATGTATTGGTCTGATAAAACGTATGAAATAATTTATATTATAACCAAAACAAAACGTAACATGCAGATAGTGAGGCCTGTAAGAGTGTTATTTTTATTTAGTCTGACTATAAATTTCACAGATAAAAAATAAAAGGCTGCTTTTGATTTGTTTTCCGGCTTGCAAGTTAAGATTTTTTCTTTTTCTAACTGTAGCAGAGTTCCTGATTTTTAAATGCATTTTAAGGAATGATCCTTATGAAATATCCAACCTTTCCTATAGGGGGTTTCTTTGTGTGGATAATCATTATATTTTTTCAAATAAAAACACATATGAATCAAAAAATATATTAAATTCGTAGTTATAATTGGGAGTCGGTAAAATTGATATTATATGACTAAACCTGACTATACATTGATTTTTGTTGTAGAGGATGATCAGTCTTATGCAAAAGTGATCAGTCATTCCCTTGAGAATAAAAACTTTATGAATGTAAAAATATTCTCAAGCGGTGAGGAGTGCCTAGAGCATATGTGGATGAATCCAGAAGTAATTTTACTGGACTATCGCCTGGGAGAAGGAAAAAAAGATGGCATGGAGGTTCTTAAGGCCATAAGGAAGCAAAATGAAGAAGTTCAGATTGTGTTTCTTACATCGGTTGATCAGCTGGAAGTTGCTACCAATACTATCAAAGCAGGTGCTTATGATTATGTGGTAAAATCGGAAGGGGCTATGGAGCGCATCAGGAATATCCTGCGTCGCATAAAATTTGAAAATCATATCAAAAAAGAGAACCGGTTGCTCAAACGCAGCCGTAAAGTGATAATGGGAGTAATTTTTGTTCTAATCGTGTTTGTTCTCTTTCTTGGCCTTCTGCAGATTTTACGATAAAGTTTTTATAACATTTGATACTCAGTCCGGGTGCGACTCAAAGTCGTGCCCGGACTTTTTTGAATGTAATGAATACCTTCTAAAAGGCTTACTGTTTCTCAAACAAAATGCCTGTTGCCCGACCACTTGATGCTTTAAACCCTGTAATTTCACCTTCCTGGTCGCGGATAAACTTTATGTTGGGAAGAGGGAAACCGGCCGAAAACTCATCTTCTGCTTCTGCCTTAAGAACCAAGGGATTATGTCGGCGATGATGAAGTTCAAGTTCACCTTCATCGTTTAATTGAATACTGTAAAAAGCTTCCAGTTCAAAGCTGAAATACCTTCCAACAAATTGCCTGATATCCTCTTCAGAGGGTTTCCATGCCGGTTCAAAAATTCTGTTTGCCCTGTGATCGCCCATCTGGTGCAGGGTGATGTGATCAACTACACCCTCCTCATTGCGATGAAAAGTTACACTTGCTTCAACAACTTTAAGGTAAAAGGTGGTATCAGAACTTGCGAAAATTTCAATTTCAGGTTGCCCGGTAGCCTGTGTTAACAGTTTTTCGCCGTCTCTGCGAAACTCCAGAATGAAACCTGGTGAGGCTTCCAGTTCATATCGACCTGCAAACTCATCAAATTTTTCCAGATCAAATTCAAACTCTTTTTCCTCATCGGGTTTTGGTTTTTCATCTTTTTCAATATCCATAACATCGGCAAAGAATATTTCAGCGATTTTATAAGCTATGCTAGGCGGGAACTGCGCGTTATTGCTTTGCGTAATCACAGCTCCTTTCACTTCGGGAAACATCATCAGCATGGATCTGTGGGCAATATCTGCACCACCGTGTTCAACCATTTTTAATCCGTTAAGCTCCCCAACCAGCAATCCCCAGGCATAAGACATGGTGTCGCCGTTGTTTAGCAAAAAAGGAGTTTGCATCTTTTGCATCAAATCTGATTTCCCGGGTGCCGGTTTAAAGAAGTTGCCTGTCCATTTTGCCAAATCGGTTACTGTTGAATACATCCCACCTGCTCCCATAGATGCCCATAAATCCAATGTTTCATAAAATACATCATCTTCTCTTTTAAAATAACCCTGGGCATTCCCGGGAATTACCTGACCCGGATTTTTTCGTACTACAGTGTTTTCCATACCCAGTGGCAGAAATACATTTTCCTTCATCCATATTGGGAAATCTTCTCCCGTAACTTTTTCCACTACCCTGGCAAGTAAAAAATAACCGGTATTGTTGTAGTTATAACTCTCACCGGGTTTATTTTGCAGGGATGGCTGGTTTTCCAGTATCAAAAATATCTCTTCATCACGTATCAGGTCAGTGAATTGCCTGCCCGCCATCAACAATGTGTTGAAATACTCCCTGTATCCGCTTGTATGAGAAATCAAATGTTTCAGGCGTACGGTATCTCCCAGATCAGGCAATTCGGGAATATGTTTTCTCACATCATCATTAACGGATAAAAGCCCCCTTTGCTCAAGCAGTGCAATGGCAAAAGCTGTAAATTGCTTTGAGGTCGAACCGATATTGTTTAGGGTATGAATTTCAAATGGGATGTTATGGGTAAGATTGGCCATTCCGAAAGCCCTGGAGTAAATGACTTTTCCGTCACGCATTACCAATACGGCACCTCCGGGGGTATCTTTTTTGTTGAAATCCTTTATAAGTTTTTCAACCGATTCCACCTTTTCTGCAGCAGGTGGCTGAGCTTGCAGGTTGTTTTTTATACCAGGAGTAATCAAAAAGATTACGAGCAGGCAAACGATAAGATTTTTAATACTTTTATCCATGGTTCTTTATTTTTATTGGGTTTAAGAGAAATCAAAATTATCAAACAACCTCTGTTTCTTGATTATACACTCAGGTGAAATTACCTGACAAAAATAATTCAATTAAATGTAATTTTTTGTTTGCTTACTTTGCATGAATCCATTTGGCAATATCCTCAATTACCTTTTTATCCACGTTGTTTTCAGTAAAGTATTCATCAGGGGTTGATTTGCCATCTCCGGAAAAGAAAAGGTGGTTCAATTCAGGATAGATGAAAAAGGTTGTATCATGATGGTCTTTCAACACCTCTTTCCAGGCGTTGTAATCATACATGGTAACCTGGTAGTCGCGTCCACCGTGCAGTACGAGTATTCTTTGCTGTAAAACCGGAGCAATGACTGCCACATCATTTTGCAGCATATCCTGCAGGTATGATGGAGGCATACCAAGTAATTCTTCGCCGATAACGGCATTGGGGTCATTGCGTTTACTTTCCAGAATTTTTGCCGTTTCAGTTACTTGCTCCAGTTGTTTCAAAGATGCTTCATCCACTTCATCGCGCAATGAAATAAGATGTTCTATCTGGCCGGGGATGAGTTCCCAAAGTTGACGTGGTGACCCTGCCAGGGATACAATTCCCCTCAGTTCTGGCACCGCTTTGGCAATGCGCGGAGCGATCATGCCACCCAGGCTGTGTCCCAGCAGATAAACCTGTTCTCTGTCGATACCGGGCAGTTGCATGACCATGTTTATGGCATGCACGGCATCCTGACCGGCTTCATCCCATACGGTAATATTCTCTAAATCAAGGGTAGATGCATTGCGGAAGTTTCGTTTTTCGTAGCGAAGCACAGCAATACCTCGGGTTGCAAGACCCCAGGCAATATCACGGAAAATCTTGTTGGGGCCGATGCTCTCATCCATATCATGTGCTCCGGAACCGTGCACCAGCACTACTATGGGTACTTTTTCTTCCGTGTCAGGGAGAGTGAGCATGGCAGGCAGGCGTATGTCACCGCAATCCACTTCCGTTGGAATTTCTGTAAAAGCTGTACTATCGGCATAGGCCGGTGGTGGAGTGTAACTCTCAGGTGGTGCCATGGTAATGAAAAAACCGGTTACTTTACCTGCAATATCCATTATTATTCGCATGCCCAGGTCCATCTCACCGAAGCGGGTGACAAGTATTACGGTGTGGTAATCATCGCCGGGTTCATGCACCACACGACTTACATGTTTGAATTCTCCCAGTTGACTCTCAAGTCCTTGGGCAATTTCACTTATCTGCTCCCGGGGAACCTGCTCCAGAAATTGCTCGCTGAACATCCCAATCATGGCATCCACATCCTTGGTTACAAGATGGTCGAGAAGTCTTCTTGCTGTGGTTTCATATTGTATAGGATCCTGGGCCTGGAGAAGAAAAGGGATGATCCATAACGGTAAAAGAATGAAGAAAAGTTTTTTCAGTGAAATTAACGGTGCGGTTTTTCTTGTTGTTTTCATGGTTCTTGCGTTTAAAAAGGTTAATAATAAGGATTTAAAATACTATGATTTTCGAAAGCCATGTAATGAGTACTTTGGAAAGGATATAGGCTGCAATGAATCCTGCAGTAAAGGAAATTCCTGCCCTGCTGCCCTTCAGATTGGCGCAAAGCTTATAGGCATTGAACAACAATGCCACCTGCCAGACGATCATCAGTATCATCACCGTAACAAGCACCAGTGTGAGAATATAATCGAAAATGGTTACGTTTACCGGTTCTCCTATTGCAAGATATTTATACAAAACATCCTGCGAAACCCTTACAGGTGCCTTAAAAAATCCTGTCAATACAGCGATAAACATGGGAAATCTTGCCAGCGCCATGGTTCCGGCCAGATCCACAAAACGTATGCGGGTATCGGTAAGTACATAAGCCAGTGGAGCCAGAATAACCAAAACGGATAACCAGTTGATCAATCCCATGCCCAGATGCCAGTAAAAGGGTGCAGCCGGACCGTAATGCAGGTCAAGAATGCCATCGAGCCAAGAGTTATTCAGGTAACCGATAAAGGCACTCAGTGTAATGATCCCCAGACCCAGCAAAAGGGCTTTTTCGCCGGCAATGTAAACAAAGGGATTCCACAAACTTTTATTATCCTCAAGTAGCTTTTTCATGACTAAGAGTTTTGAATGGTTTCTATTTTGCTGATCAGTTCATCCAGGCGGTTGCGCACGCTGGGATAGCTGAGCCCCAGGTGGCGCGCCATTTCTTTGAGACTGCCGCTGCTTTTTACAAATTCAATGATAAAATCCTGCTCATCCAAATTGAGCGAAGCCAGCAG
>REDJ01000126.1 GCA_007693555.1 Bacteroidota bacterium | reverse complement strand
CAATAAGCAGTACGCCGTCAGCCATGTTCAGCACTCTTTCCACTTCGCCACCAAAGTCGGAGTGACCGGGCGTATCGATGATATTGATTTTTATGTCATTATAACGAACAGAGCAGTTTTTGGCCAGGATGGTGATGCCCCGTTCACGCTCCAGGTCGTTGCTATCCATGATCAGGTCCTGTGTTTCCTGGTTGTCGCGGAAAAGCTTTACCTGATGAAGAATACGGTCAACAAGGGTTGTTTTGCCGTGGTCAACGTGGGCGATGATGGCAATATTTCGGATATTTTCCATTTTATATGCTTGTAAAAAATAAGGGTGCAAAGGTACTGCTTTTTTATCAGAATTAATCCTACCATGTTTTTAATGACTTTCTGAAAAACGATTAATAATTTAAAGTAAATTGGTACCAACTTTCCGAAATAATGGCTACCTTTAGGGTGATGACATATTCGTAAACCCAAAATAAATTTTATTTATTATGAGTGAATTGATCAATAATTCAGAAGCCCGTAAAGCAAAACTTAAGGAGTTGATCCTTAAGCTTCATAAAGGCGAATCGGAAGCAAGCGTAAAACAGGAACTTGTTGAGAGTCTCAGTCAGATCCCCTACGGTGAAGTGGTTGAAGTGGAGCAGGAGCTGATTAGTGAAGGTCTTCCCGAGGAAGAAGTTTTGAAATTATGCGATGTGCATGCTTCAGTTTTGCGCGGGCACGTTGACTTGTCGGGCACACAAGAGGTCCCGGAAGGACACCCTGTGGATGTAATGCTGAAGGAAAACCAGGAAGTGCGCAAAGTAATAGAAGAGGCGCGAAAACTGATACAGGTGATAAGGATGTCATCACCCGATCAGTTTCCCAAAGATTTGATCACACTCCGGGGACTTTTTAATAGTCTATACGATGTGGATAAACATTACCTGCGCAAGGAGTATCTTCTGTTTCCCTTTCTGGAGCAGGAAGGTATTACAGGACCTCCAAAAGTTATGTGGGGCAAGCACGATGAGATCAGGGAACAATTGAAAGGCTGCATCGAAATTCTGCAAACCGAAAACATGACCAAAGACGAATTCCTGGCCACTTCCGAGATCATCTTCAAGCCCACACTGGCAGCCGTGGATGATATGACCCTGAAGGAGGAAGAGATTCTTTTCCCCATGTCGCTCGATAAACTCACCGACCAGCAGTGGTTAGAGATAAGTCAGCAGTCGCTTGAGTTCGGTTTCTGTTTATATGATCCTCAGGTAACCTGGAAACCTGCCGGTATGGAAGATACCAGTCTGCAGGATTTGCAACGCAACGCCGGACAGATACAGTTACCCACAGGTAATCTGAAGCTGGAAGAATTGCTGGCTATCCTTAATACCCTGCCCATTGATATGACCTTTGTGGATAAAGATGACAAGGTGAAGTACTTCTCACAGGCAGCCGACCGCATTTTTCAGCGCAACCGGGCCATCCTGAACCGCGATGTACGTCATTGTCACCCTCCGGCCAGTTCGCACATTGTTGATAAGATCATTGAAGATTTCAAAAGTGGTAAACAAAGCCGTGCTCCTTTCTGGATTCAAATGGGAGGCAAGTTTGTCCACATTGAATATTTTGCTCTGCGCGACGAAAAAGGAGAATACCTGGGAACACTGGAGGTTTCGAACGATGTGGCACGATATCGAGGTTTAACCGGCGAACAAAGGATCCTTTCCTATGAGTAAGCATTCACGCCAAAAACGAATTACACAACAATTATTAATGATACGTGAATTATATTATGGAACAGAAGTCCCCGATAACACCCAAAAGTAAAGTTTTACAAGTGATTGAAGAGTATCCTGAACTGGAAGAAGTGCTCATTGGTTATGTACCTGCATTTAAAAAATTACAAAATCCTATATTACGCAAAACCGTGGCAAAGGTAGCAACACTGCAGCAGGCAGCGGCCATTGCCAATGTGAAGGCAGATGAATTAATAAACCATTTACGCAGGCATGTGGGGCAGGACCTTTACTCTGAATCCGAAGACCGTGGATACAATACCCAAAAACCCGGATGGTTTGATGAGAAGAATATCATAATGGAGTTGAACGCATCTGAGATGCTCGAAAAGGGAGAGCATCCCGTAAACCAGGTTATCTCCGACCTGAAATCGATGGAAAGCAGCAATATTTACAAGCTGATTGCCCCTTTCCTTCCGGCACCGCTGAATGATAAGGCTACCAGCCTGGAAGTGGAGCACTGGGTTATAAAAGAGCAGGATGATAGTTTCACCATATACTTTTTTAAAAAGTAGCAGAGCAAAAGATATTTAAAATAAAAAAAGGAGTATCCGCTAAATTACTTGATACTCCTTTCTTTATGTATTAGGTTGAAAAATTACGGACACTCAATATCTACTCCATTTTCATCCCAGCAATGAAATTCCTGATCACTGAAAGTTTTCGGATCTTTTATCTGTCCTGCTTTGGTTTCCCTGTTCCAGTTTATTTCAACCAGATTATTTTGCCCTTTGTTGAAAATATCGTAGGAAACATCATAAGGAGTTTCTTTTGTGATCTCATGAGAGATATAACCCCCATTTTCGGGACCTCCGGGAACGATATTAGTATAAGTAATTCCCGACGTGCCATCCACATTATTGAACCAGTCTATACTTACAAAGGGAATATTTTCAGTGGGTGATTTGTATATAGTCCAGTCTCCTTCTATACCTGCAATATGGGAGTTTCCTTCAAACCAAAGGAAATCGGTAAAGGATCCATGCCCGGATTTACTGATATACATTTTACATTCTACATTTATACCTTCACCTTTGCCATAAAGATTAGCGGTATAAGTATTTGCTCCTACACTAACACTGTATGACCAT
>REDJ01000071.1 GCA_007693555.1 Bacteroidota bacterium | reverse complement strand
GCATCAAAAAGATCCTGGCCAAACTGGTTTAGAATATCTACTCTCCAGCGCACCCAAGCGGGGTTGCTGGGACTAAGGGGTGGATCCTGTCCGCCATGCTCGTCGCGGTATCGGTTCACTGTGTAATGATCATAACCTGAGTTGCGTGGCATGGCCGGCATGCGATCGTCGCCCTGCACCCCGTCAATGTTGTAATTATTTACAGCCTCCATTACCAGATCGATCATAAATTGTTGCTTTTCGGGGTGGTAACCGTTGTAGTAAAAGTCGCTGTTGTTGTAATTAGTGGGGATGGTATCAGTAATTACACTCGCCGAAGGATTAATACCCCATCCGGCCCAGTGCGGATTTACTGCCAGAATCCTGTCATTGGCTGGGGTGGGGGCACTTCCCCAGCGAGCCATAAAGCCATATTCATACCAGAGTATAACCTTTAGCCCTTCGGCATGAGCCACTTCTATCAGGTCGGCCAGCGGATCACCCGTGCCACCACCATAATTGGGGGTAAACATCCCGTCGCGGGCATCAGTATAGGTTGAGTTATCGGCAAGTACCTGGCTCGGGTAAAGTGTTCTTGTTTTAGCCCAGGCAACTGCATAAAGCGTATTGAAGTTGAGTTCTTTGGCTAAGGCAACTCCCTGCTGAATGTTTTCATAGGAGGTAAGAAACGGAGAATGGCTGGGATCCGGTATCCAGAAGGCACGCACACCCGTTTCCTGTTCCATTACCGTTGTGTAAAGAGTATAGAGGTTTTCGTCTCCGTTTTCGGCGGTAACGGTTATCTCGAGCGGACTGCTTAAATCCACAAGGCTGCCCGATTCCGGTGAAACACTTGCAAAAGCAGATATCTGCATTTCTATCAGAACTTCCGAAAGGTTTGTTCCGAAAGGAACTTCCAGAAATACTTCATTATCTGTTATCTCACCAATGCGGAAAAGATCGGGAAAAGAAACCGACAACAATTCGTTATCATCAACAGCACTATAATCAATAATTGCGGTATATTTTACCGTTTCCTGCCCTTTTCTGAGCGTAAACTCCAGATTGTTGGAGAAGTCATAGGCGAAACCGGGAGGAGGAGTAAGGGTAGCTCCTTCCGTAAATTCTGCTGTGTAGGCCAGGTTTTTCATATTCGCCGTACGGGGTATGGAAGCAGTAATTTCAAGGTTTTCGTAATCAATGGTTGCTTCCACTGCCGGATTCAGCTCATGAAACTTAAAAGAATAAATCTTCAGCTGCTGAATGGTATCATTCCCGTTGTTCCCGTTGGGATCAGGATCGTCCTTGTCGCAGGCAGAAAACGAAATGGCGAAAGCCAGTATAGAAACGATAAAAACAAAATTCCGCATAAAAAGTAAATTTAAAAAGAAAAAGCAAAGATGCTGTTGCAAAAGTCTGGATCATATTGGACGCTGAGCTTGTCGTAGCGGATACTAGTGTGATATAAAGTTATCGTTTCGACAGGCTCAACGACCAGAAAGCATTAATTTGACGGCTAAGTCATTAAGAACATTTTAGTTGGAGAACTCATGTACAATAAATCCGTGCATCAGAGCAAATCCCATAACCCTGGGTTTGCCATCACCGCTGAAACCAACACCGTTTGTTCCTCCTACCCAGAGAAGCCCAGGGCCACTTAGCTGATGTTTGAAAACTCTTTTTTCATCAATGGACGTTTCATTCAACCCCTGTAAAGCATCTATAAGACTTGCTCCTTCAGTAACATTGATGATTTCATACCATGCACCATTGGCTTCCCATTCTCTGTTTACTGTATAGCTTAAATACAAACCGCCATTATATTCCCAGACCCTTGGGTCGAAGCTTCGGGTTTGGATCATAGGTTCGCTTACTTCGTATTTGACATCACCATTGAAATCCATTACAGCAATTCCCATTTCAGCGCCGGTTACCAACAAGTGATCGGGGTCGCCGGGGATTGTATTTACACGACCATATTGTCCCATTCTAAGTCCTTCAATGGGGGTGATGGGCATGATCTGTGGAGTGTCTGTCTTGCCTCCGTTGAAATCCCATACATAAAATTCACTGGCATTATTGGGAAATGCAAAGTTGGATGCAAAAATATATCCGTTTGCAGGTGGATTGCCTATAATGGAAATGGCATCGCCCAATCGGATATCTGCAGCGGGAACCGTATATTCAAGAATTGTCTCCGGGCTGTCATCGTCAATACCATCCCACTTATAAACCTTAAACACGCCACCCTCGGCCATTACCATGTTAGAAACGTAAATACTGCCGTCTATAACCCGTATGTCTGACACCATCCAGGTTCCTCCTGAAACCACACCACCGAAATCAAGGGTTTGAGGGTCAGCTGTCGGGTTCTGTAAATCCCAGATGTAAACATGATTGCCATCCTGGCGGGAGGTTACATATACATACCTGCCGTCAAATGCAGCACCACGGTTGTTTTCATTGCTGATTATGGTTGGAACAAGACCTGAAGCGCTGCTCTTGTCCAGAAGCAAAGTTGTATTATCAGGGTTAAAACCTGCTTCGGTAATATGTGCTGTAACGGTATAAACGGTTTGCTCACCGGCAAATGATAATGTTATGGATTGATCCTGAGATAAATCCAGAGTATCGGTTCCGGAGGAGGTGGTATAAGTGGTTCCGGCTGGTTGAAGACTGATAGATTCAATAATTGCAAGTGTACTCTGTAATTCATTGAAGGTAACATTAATTATTCTGTCTCCCTGATTAATATCGGTTGCATAGGCTTCCAGAGTAACTGAAGATACAATCTCAATATCGGTTATAACTCCCGTTGTGGGTTCAGCTAATTCTACAGTAACCTGGTAAGTGTTGCTCACATCCTGGTTGGTAACCACGAAGTTTCGGGTTGTAGAAAAATCCTGAGGTGTGCCTGACGCAGGAACTACCGAAGCTCCTTCAGAAAGCTTGATGTCGGTAACCAAAGCAGTAACATCTGTTTCAAAAGGAACTACCACAAGGATGTTGAAATCAGAAATCACACCTTCAATACGAAGGTCGCCTGCACCACCGGCATTGGTGATGGCAAATTCAGTAATCAATGCTTCAACCGGCAGGGGATCATCATCGTCACTACATGACGTAAAATTCAAAGTAAAGGATATCACAAGGATCAATCCTAAAAGCTGAAATAATTTTGACTTTTTCATTTTTTGTTGTTTTTTGTTTACTAATTCAATTAATTTATTTGAATATGGGGTTTTTGTTTCTCGTCTCTACTCTTTGGTCTCTATAATCCTAGTTCCCTCCATCCCACCATACACGTGTATACTGGCTGTCGCCACCCATTCGGTCAACGGCACGCTGATAGTTTTCGGCATTATACTGGCTTTCCATGTCAGGGAAAGGTTTTCTGCGTGGCATGTCTTCATTTCCCGGGAAAGTATATACCGGTTGCATCATTTCCGGATAACCGGTTCTTCTCACCAACGACCAGGCTTCATGACCATTGGGATAGAGTGCTATCCAGCGCTGTGTCCATATTTGTTCCAGAGCCCTGGCAGGATCAAATTGCGCCGGTCCGGAAAGATATTCATTGATCAGCTCCAGCGAGTCGATACCGAATTGCTCAAACGATGCCCTGATACCTTCATTGTAAAACTCTTCAGCACTTCCGCTGATAAATCCTCTTTGTGCAGCTTCAGCTTTCATGAAAGATGCTTCGGCATAGGTTAGAAGAAAATGCGGAGTATTATCCTGGATGAAAAACTGCCCGATATTACAATAATTGGGTCTGTAATAAGTGGTATACAATTCAGAAAGCAAAGAATGTGGCTGACCGTTGGGTAATCCAACAAATTCACCGTTAACGTTGGGTTCGGCAAATACTTCAAGACGCGGGTCAGCATGGGCATCAAGAATATCAAACATGGTTTTGCTTAACCTTACTTCGTGCCATCCATAAACGAAAGTAAGCGGATTTTTCACATGAAATGTAGGTCCATCAGGGTCAGGAATTATACGTGCTGTATGCTGATGGTTGTTCATTGTTTCACCAACTTCCATGGCCTGCAAATAAGGAAGGATTTCCGGGCTGAATTCATTTGTATTGGAAGCCCTTAAGCCCAATCTCAGTTTCATGGTATTGGCAAAGCGTATCCAACTGTTCAGATTGCCCTGGAAAAGTACATCAGCCTGACCGTAGCCTTCAAACCCAAAGCCCTGGTTTTGCTTTATCATATTTATAGATTCATCAAGCTCTTTGAATAAATGTAAATAAATGTCTTTCTGAGAGTCAAATGCCGGTCTTATACTCACAAAAGCCTCCGATAGCGGCATATCACCATACATATCGGTAACCTGCTGCACCATATATACATTCCATATGCGGGCTACAGCTTCTTTGATGGGGTTTTCCAGCTCACGTGAAAGGTTTATTACATGGTAATTATAATGTAATGGTGCAAAACTGGACCGGGCATAATACCAGTCCCATACAACGTTCCAGGCACGGGGTTCATAATTATCAGATGTGAAATTTGGCCCTGTTTGAATATTGGCAAAATGCTGGGCATAAACGGAGCCTGAAATCTGGTGCATCCATTGCCACACCCCCACGCTCAACCCTGAACCTGTTACCAGAGAACGGGTAAAAAGAGAACTGGGGTCAATCTGGTCGCTGGCAGTTTTCGGACGGTCAAGTTCTTCGAAATCTTTGGTACAGCCTGCTGTTAAAACAAGGCTTGCAAGAGCGATATATAAAGTTTTCCTGATCATAACTTTAATTTTTTTCGTTTTTACAATGATAATCTAAGACTTACACCATAACTGCGCATTTCAGGATAAGCATAAAGTTCAAATCCGGTATTATTGCCGGTGCCGAAAGAAGATTCGGGTGAAATATTTTCAGTATTGCGCATGATATAAAAGAGGTTATTGGCAAAAACTGATAGTGAAACTTCCCTGAAAGGTGTATTGTTCAGCAGGTTCCGGCCCAGATTATAGCCAAGCGATAACTGGCGGAATCTTATATAAGATGCGTCATAAATAAAGGCTTCGTGAATTTGCGATACCCTTGCCCAGTATCTTTGCGGATCAACAGCGTATTCTCCTTCCACACCGTTTTTAACACCTTCAACCATGAACCCCATATTAAAATCCTGCGGGTTGATGTTGGGATCTGTTGCGGCCAGTTCCACCGCCCTGTACCAGTCGTCTCGACCTTCTTCGGTAAAAGCAAGTGTGCCAAATTCAGCACCCATCATATTGGTGACAGAGAAGATATCATGACCCAGTTTTGAATCGATCTGAAATCCTGCAAAAAACCTTCTGTATGTTAACTGCGAACTGAAGCCCCATAATATATCAGGGGTTGCATTACCGATAATGTTATCTCTCAAAATGGCTTGATTTTCATCCGTTTTGATGATCGGAAGATTTTCTGAATCAAGAAGAATCCTGCCCTGTTCATCGCGGGCAAAGGCACTTCCCATAATTACACCTGCTGGTTGGCCCATCATGGCAATAATCCTTACGCCGGATGCACCAAGTGCCGAGCTCTGAACGATCATGTCAATATCTTCGGTGATCTCTTCCACCACACTCCACTGACGGGTAAAGTTTGCACTTGCAGACCAGGTAAAATCGCGTCCATCAATAATGCGATAACTGGTAAATAGTTCAATACCTTTGTTGTTAACAAATCCGGAATTGATAATTCCTGTATTAAACCCTGATGAGGGGGCCAGGGGGTTTTCAAATATCTGATCGCGGGTACCGGTCTGATAATAGGCAATGTCGGTCCTGAGCCGGTTTCCAAATAAAATGGCCTCTACACCCACCTCGGGGCTGATTGTAAACTCAGGCTCAAGCTCCGGGAAAGGTCGTATAGCATTAAAAAAGCCGTATGGCAGGCCATGAAACTGGTTGGGTGTGGTTCCGTAAAGGAAATATCGCTGCCCCGCGCGGTCGCCCCCGGAACCCACTACGGCAAAGGATCCGCGAAGTTTGAGCATGTCAAAATAGATGGGGAGTTCAAATGTTTCTTCCAGCAACCAACTTGCACTTACCGAAGGATAATGATAGGGGTTGTTTTCCAGTGCAAGTAATGAAGTCCAGTCAGTTCTCCAGGTAAAATCCAGAAATACCATTCTTCGGTAGTCCATACTTACTAGTCCGTAAAGAGAATGTATTTCTCTGTCGGAGATACCGTTGGTGGAAATAGGATTCTGAAAATTCTGTATCACATAAGGACCATAAATGTTGATAAGCCCACTTTCCGATGAACTGGTAAGACCTCTGAATTTCCTTTGCATAATGTTACCACCTGCAGAACCTCTGAGAGTGAAGTCGCCCCATTGATTTCCGGCTGTGAGTAGGAAGTCGTAATTTCCCTCGGTTATCTGGAATCGATTCCAGTTGCCGGATGCCCGGCCTTCAGCTTTGTAATATGTATTGTGGGCAGTGATACGCTCTCTTTGATCGTCAATATAATCCAACCCGGCTTTCAGGTTAAGCTCAAGGTCGAAACCCAGATTAAGCATTTCTCTGAAATCAATGTTCAGGCTGACTATACCCAGCAGACGGTTGCGTGTATCATTGTTGGTGTTGAGTTCAGTGGCCCAGTATGGGTTTTGCAGGAGGGGAGATGATGCAAAACTGGGATCTGCCTGGTTTAGGGATATGCTCCCATCAGGATTTACAATGTAATCGCTGTTCCAAACCACAGGAAGACCCGTAACTGTTTGGTATTGCTCAAGTTGCGACATGCTTACCGATGCAGGCATGTGTGTCATTAAATAAATGGGATTGTCGGGCGAGCCTGCAAGATTAGGCCTGTTGATGGCCGTTTGGTTGATATAATTGGCCCTGGCATCAAGCGTTAGGTATTCTGCAAGCCTGGAATCGTATCTGAGATTAAAGGTTTTTTTATCAATCTCATTGGTCCTGATTAATCCGTCGCTTTGGTTCCAGGCGGCCGAAAAAAGTATTCCGTTTTTATCATCTCTTTTATCAATAGTAATTGAGTGGTCAATATTTACGGCAGCACGGAAAAAGTCATCGTAAGGGTGTACAGTAACCGGGGTAAGGGTTTGGCTCTGGTTGAGAAAGTTATTTACAACCTGCCCGTTCATTTTTACACCCCAGCTTCTGGGATTAAGCCTTCCAAAATTTCCTCCTGAACCTTGCGAATAATTTGTTTGAAAATCGGGTTTGATCAAAGGTGTCTGACTTGAAACCATTGCGTTATATGTAACACCAATACCTTCTCTCTGACTTCCCGAGCGGGTTGTTATCATAATAACTCCATTTTGGCCGCGGGCACCATATAATGCTGATGCAGCGCCACCCTTAAGAACAGAAATGGATTCTACATCGTCAAGGTTAATGTTGTTAATGGCATTTCCATAGTCAAATCCACCAAAAAGCCCGCCGGATGAACCCCCTGAGTTATCAATGGGGATACCGTCAACTACAAATAAAGGCTCATTGGAACCGGTAAGAGAATTTGCACCTCGTATGAGAATCCTGGAAGATCCGCCTGCACCGCTTCCTGATTCAGCAATTTGCAGACCGGCAACCTGACCTGCCAGCCCGGTAAGCGGACTGATCCTGCTGGCATTGGAAAGCGCTTCGGCATCAACCTGCTGCACGGAGTACCCAAGTGCTTTGGCTTCTCTTTTTATACCAAGTGCAGTTACTACTACCTCATCAAGCTGTTCCACAGCAGACATCAGGACTACCTCAACAAAATCAAGTCCTTCCACATTTACAATTTGGCTTATAAACCCAATAAATGATACTTCAATTTCTGTATCATTTGCCTGAAGTTGTATGGAAAAGTTGCCATCAATATCGGTTGTGGTGCCACGTGTGGTACCCTGAACGACTACAGTGGCACCTGGTAATGTATTCCCATCCGCATC
Source organism: Bacteroidota bacterium (assembly GCA_007693555.1). Taxonomy (GTDB): domain Bacteria; phylum Bacteroidota; class Bacteroidia; order Bacteroidales; family UBA7960; genus SKVR01. Next base: position 113,855 of record REDJ01000071.1, on the reverse strand, counting down.
TTTTACTACCCCGGAAATTGTACGTTGGGCATAAGATGTATAGCCTGTTGCTACAATTAGCAAAAGCATTATAAAACTTTTGAAGTTCTTTTCTCGCATAAAGGTGTAAACTTTTTGGTTATTAAAAATGCAATTATTTCAATAATCCTTGCGCATAAATCAATTTTTTATCAGTTCAAAATAATCAAATACAAGCGCTCCCGCACCTTTGAGACCTGCCAAATCGCCCAGTTCGGAAAATTCAATTTTACAGGTACTCAGGGGATTTACAAGCGCTGAACTGGAAATGCCCGTTTTAACCGGATCAAGCAAAAGGTCTTTGAGTTTGGCAAACTTGCCTCCTATAATTATCAGTTCAGGATTGAGAAGGTTTATAATATTTCCCAATGCATGCCCAAGCTTATATCCCATATCCTGAACAAGCCTGATGGAAAGATCATCTCCCTCTAAAGCAGCAAGCAGTATGTCATCATATCTAACGGCAGAACCATCGGAAGGAATATCCACCATGGTTTTTTCACCCTCTGCTACTTTTTCCATAAAATTTTCTTCCAGTGTAAACCCTCCTACATCATTTCCCAGGCAACCCTTCTTACCGCAAATACAAATTTTTTCCTTTGTTCCAAATTGCATGTGTCCTAATTCGCCGGCAAATCCCATACCCCCGTTTACAATCTTATTATCAACGATGAGGCTTGTACCCAATCCACGGCTCAGGTTGATTACTATGGCGTGATTAGCATCCCTGGCTTTCCCTATTATTTTTTCTGCCTGACCGAAACAACGTGTATCATTATTTAGGAATACCGGAATATCAAAGATTTTCGAAAAATATTCACCCAAGGGCGATTCCATAAAGTTGAAAAAGTTAAGCGATTCTCCGGTAGAATTCTTTACACGCCCGGTAATTCCAATTCCCATTCCCAGTATTGTGCTCTCGCTGATTCCTGAATTCATCAAACATTCGTTGATAAACGATTCAACTTTGTCAAGACATACCTGGGTATTTTCCAGAATAAAGTCAGTTTTTTGCCGGTAGTAAACAGTGTTTAGCCTTGAATCAATAATTCCTACAGAAACCCTTTTCAGCAACACCTCCACACTCAGAGCATAAAAGTTTACATTGTTTAATGCGTAAATGGACGGTTTGCGCCCATTGAGTGTTTCTTTTTTACCTGCAACTTTCAAAAAACCCTCTTCCTGCAACTCATTCACCAGCTTGATGCCCGTGGGCGCACTTATTTTAAGCTCTTTACAAATATCAGGGACGGTAATCCCATGCCCGTTTTGTGAAATAACCTGGATGATCCTTAGCTTTTGCTGCATCAAACGGCTTTCATTGGTGACTTCGGTAAACGTACTGTTAAAAATAGCTTTCATGTTTTCTGCCTTTTATTCATGGAAAAATTATATGTAATCGTAAACTTTCCATAAATATAATACCTGCTATGCTTTTTAAGAAATTTATTCTTATGATTTTTTAAACTTCGTTTTTTAGATTGAAAATGCAAGTTTATTAAACATTTTATAAATATCAAAGCATTTTTTAATAATTTTAAATATATATTTTCATTAAGGTGTGTGTCATGCTCGTTTAAATATTTCAAAATTCACAAAATCAGCAGTTTGATAAGCTGACGGTGAAGTCTTTTTTTGTGATATGGATTGGAGCATTTAATACATTTCTGCAGGAAGAGTTTTTTTATTGCAAACTGGCATCTGTCAGTTAATAGGAACAGGTTGTTTTACCTATATAATATGATCTTTATGACTCTGCTAAACTACCGGATTGATTAGTATCTGTTTTCACGAGCATGAAATCATCAATGGTTTTATTGAAATCAGCATTAATTTAACTTTCAATGAGAAATAATTAGTATTTTGGTTGGTGTTAAAAAAGGGAAGTTGAATATGTTCAATCATTGAATAAACAAATCATGCTGGATTTAAAGGAAAGAAGTCACAAAAAAGTCTTTGCACTTATACGTGCACAGGGAAATGTATCAGGGGCAGCACTGGCCAAGCAGATGGAAATGCAACCCTCATCTCTTGTTTATATTCTGCGTCATCTGAAGGATAAAACGTTGATTCGGGTTAGCGGTTATGGTAACTCTACAGACAAGGGAGGTAAGAGGCCCTTACTATGGCAGGTAAACCCCGAATATGGAAATATTATTGGACTGGAAGTTATGCGGCATTCCATTCGTGCTGTGGTAGTTAATCTGGCCGGTGATATTTTAATGAAGGTGGAAAAAGAGTTTTCTCCTGATCGCACAGAAAAAACCATAAAAAGAATTCTTACAACAATTTTTGAGGTTCTGAACGAAATTTCCATTTCAAAAACACCTGTCTTATATATTTCTCTCGCTGTTCCGGGCATAGTTAACCCGGTAACTCACCGGATTATATATTCTTTCGGATTAAAACTGGAAGATTTTGATTTAAAATCCTTTGTTGAAGAAAGGTTTAATATACCTACCGGTGTTATCAATGATGCCAATGCAGGTGCTCTTGGCGAACAATGGTTTAATAAAGGGGAAAGTTTTGTTAATAACATCCTTTATATTATGTATAACCCACTGGCAGGAGGCATGGGGCTGGGGGTTGTACTGAACCAGAAGCTTTACACCGGGTCCAATGGTATTGCAGGTGAAATATTTTCAAGGGTACCTTCTCTTGAACAAATCATAAATGAGAAATCAAATGAGATACCTAAGGAAGAAATTCTTATTCCCCTGGCTGATGGGATAAAAAACATCCAGATATCTGACTTGTATAACTTTTCAAAAAAAGGTTGTCCATTGAGTAAAGCTGTCTTAACAGGATTAAGCAAACAGGTGGCCAAAGAAATCAGTAAAATTACCGGACTTTTTGATCCCGAGCGTATTACTTTGGGAGGGGACCTCAGTATATGTGAAAACCTTTGCTGCGATGAAATTATGACTGCCTTGCGTGAGTTATTGGAAAAAAACTATCCGTTTAAAATACAAATCCCACAGGTGGAATATGCGAAAACAAAAATATTTTCAGCTGCTACCGGCGCAACTGCACTTTTCTTATCGGATGAATTATCATTATAATAGTTGCATCTGATTCAATCTGTTAAAAAGTAATAGTAGAATATTCAAAATGAATTCCCTGATTTTATGAGTTTTAGTTATTTATTAAGTCGTTTGATATTTGCAATGATGTTGCTTATAATAAGTTTTTCCTGCCAGCGTTCATTAAAAAGCTTTTTTGACGAAGGTGTATCACGGGAACTGGCTGTTTATCGTGCCAGACAAATTTATGATGTGCATTATGATTTGTCTTTCAGGATACCCACCTCGAAAGATGAAAAAATCACAGGTACAGTCCTTGTCCACTTTAAACCCCTTAAAGCCCGACATGGTCTTATCCTGGACTTTCAACCAGGCAGTAACTATCTTCAAGAAGTTATTGTTAATGACCGGCCTGCTTCATATGAATACATGAACGGGCATATTTATATTGATGCCAATTTGCTTATTCCCCGGCAGGAGAACGTTGTGCAAATTGAATTCACATCATCTGATCAGGCATTGAACCGGTCGGATGAATTTATGTACACACTTTTTGTGCCTGACAGGGCCTCTACTGCATTTCCCTGCTTTGACCAGCCGGATATCAAAGCCACATTTGATTTGAAACTGGAAATGCCCGGCAACTGGGTAGCACTGAGTAACGGACCTCTCATTAAGGAAGAAACCTTTGGCAGTAACCGAAACCTTCATTTTAAAAAGTCCCACCCCATTAGCACCTATCTGTTTGCTTTTGCAGCAGGTGAATTTCAGCAAGTCACAGAAAACCGTGATGGCCGGGTTTTGACCTTGTTTCACCGTGAAACTGACACTGACAAACTGGAGCGTAACATCCCCATTATTTTCGACCAGCATTTCCATGCCCTTGACTGGCTTGAAGAGTACACGGGAATACCATATCCCTATGAAAAGTTTGATATGGCAATTTTGCCGGGTTTTCAATACAGTGGCATGGAGCATCCCGGTGCAGTGTGGTATCGCGATGCCAGGTTATTCCTGGACAAGGATCCTCCGCTACCACGACAAATCAGCCAGGCTAGCCTGATTGCCCACGAAACCGCTCATATGTGGTTTGGCAACCTGGTTACTATGCAATGGTTCGACGATGTATGGCTTAAGGAAGTTTTTGCAGGCTTTATGGCTGATAAAATTGTTGCAGAGCAGTTTCCGGAAGCAAATCATCAACTGCAGTTTCTGCTTTCTCATTATCCGAGAGCGTATTCGGTTGATCGAACCAGAGGTGCTCATCCCATTAAACAACAACTTGACAATATGAAACTTGCTGGTACTTTATATGGTCCGGTTATTTATAACAAAGCTCCAATAGTATTTGACCAGCTCGAATATATGATGGGGAAAGAAAATTTCAGAACAGCAGTAAAACAATATCTTGAAAAATATGCACATACCAATGCCGACTGGGATGATCTGGTGAAAATTTTTGACAACAATTCAAATCACAATATTTCTCATTGGAGCAAGGCCTGGGTATACGGAAAAGGAATGCCGGAGATAAACTTTAACCTGGCACAGCAAAAAGAAGAATTCATTATAAATGTAAACCATACAAGTCCGTTTGAGCAAATATTTCACTTTCCACAAATGCTTAAAGGAATTGCAATTTCACAGCATGATACAATTGCTGTTGAACTTCAGGTACAAAATACAACAGTTGACAAACGGATTTCGGGTTTGAATAAACACCCGGAATTACTTATGCTCAATGCAGGTGGTATGGGGTATGGTTATTTTGAGATGAGCGAAACCGACATAAAATTTGCAGTTGAAAATATTCATCAGATGGCTGATGAGAACCTCCGGGCTGCCATTGCTATCAATATGTATGAGAATTTTCTCAATGACAGAACAGACCTGGATTTATACTTTGATTTTGTTCTTGACGCCATTTGGTATGAGCAAAATCAGCAACTGCAAAACTATCATATTTCGGTATTGGAGAGGCTTTGTTTCAATTTTGCTGAATATGAAAAAAAGGCATATTTCAGTAACAGGGTAGAATACATTTTATGGAATGTTTTGTTAAAGGAGGATGTTCCGGGCAAGGAAATTCTCTTTGAAAGCTGGATGAAACTTGCGCGCAGTCCTGAAAGTATTGATAAGATGAAGGCTTTTTATCTGGGTAAACTCCCAGTCAAGGGGTTAAACTTGAGTGAGACAAACAAAACTCAGCTTGCGCTGGAAATAGCCATGCGTTCAGAAGACAGAAACTCCTGGATAGCCCGGGAATTGGCTGACATTCAGAATCCTGACAGAATACGAAGACTGGAATTTATAAGTCCTGCCTTGTCGGACGATAAAGCAACGAGAGATGATTTTTTCAATAAACTCCTGAAGGCCGAAAACCGAAATCCGGAGCCCTGGGTGCTGGATGCACTGTATTTCCTTCACCATCCGCTTCATCCCGGCCAAGGGTTGGAGTATATACCGGCAAGCCTGGAGTTGCTTGAAGAGATTCAAAGAACCGGTGATATATTTTTTCCGCAAAACTGGTTGACGGCAAGCTTGCAAAATTACAATGAACCCCAGGTAGCTGATATGGTCAATCAATACCTTGAGAATAACCCGGAATTGTTACCTAATTTACGTTTAAAGGTTTATCAGGCTGCGGATCTGATTTATCGATCGCTTGGCAGAAGGTAGTTTTTATATTTCCTCTCTTTGCAGGTTCACCCTTTTTGAGATACCAATGGAAATCTCATAAAGAATGTAAAGAGGAATTCCCACAAGTATCTGGCTTATTACATCTGGAGGAGTAATGATGGCAGATAGAGCTATAATCAGGATGAACGCAATTTTCCTGTTCTTCTTCATAAAGTCAGGAGTCAGCAAACCTACTCTGCTCAAAAAGTAAACAATAACGGGCAGTTCAAAAACAAGACCGGTAGCAAATGTAACCATGGTCACGGTAGTAATATATGACCGCAGAGCAATTTGATTTTCCACCATTGCACTTACCTGGTAGGAACCCAGAAAATTGATAGTCAAAGGAGCAATCAGAAAGTAACTGAAACAAACACCTGAAAGGAAAAGCAGGGAGGTAACCAAAACAGCACCTTTGCTGTTGGCTCTTTCTTTAGGCTGCAAAGCTGGTTTTATAAAACTCCAGAACTCCCCAAGGATATAAGGAAAAGCAACAATGATCCCTACAATGAGTGAAACGATAATGTGTGTTTTAAACTGACCTGCCAGTTCAATATTGATAATCTGAACAGGATTTTTATTGATACATAAGGCTGGAGCGGATAACAATTCGGATACGTGACAAAATACGCGATTGGTAATAAAATAGGGTTCCTTGGGTGCAAGAATTACATAGTCAAAAATAATATCTTTGGCAATGAATGCCCCTATAGCCAGCAAGACAATAGCAATAGCCGAACGCACCAGGTGACTTCGCAACTCCTCAAGGTGCGACCAAAAAGACATCACCTTTCCGGTTTCTTCCTGTTCTTCTTTATGTTCTTTTTTTGCCAAGGCGCTTAATAATGATTTAAAGCCGCTAAATTAATACAGATTATTTAATAATCATTGTTTGATATCAGCTTTCATCCGGTTAATAATCTATAATAAGGAAGCTGTAAAATATGGTTTACATAAAAAAGGCCGTTTCAACAAAATGAAACAGCCTTCTTGTTTTTTAGTTTCCCGCTTGATGCAGGCTTCAGAACTTATGCTGGGTGAATTGCCTCAACCGGGCAAACATCTGCACAAGAGCCACAGTCGGTGCATACATCAGGATCAATTTTATAGATGTCTCCTTCAGCTATAGCGTCAACGGGGCATTCATCGATGCAGCTGCCACATGCAGTACAATCTTCAGTGATTACGTAAGCCATTATTGTCAATTTTTAATTAGTAAAATAAGGTTAATTCCACTTGCAAATATAAGTGCTTAAATTTAACTGAGCATAAAAATTTTACGGAAAGCCCTAATTTGAAATAATTTTAAATAAAAGTCAGTAAAACTCTCACATATATCAAGGATTAAACTTTTATTTTTGAAACGAAAAAAAAGTATTGCTTTTTTTGATCAGTTCAAAATTAAACAATTAACTTCGCAGACTGAAAGGCCGATGCTGACCTGAAGGCCAATAAATACGGGGATTTTATTATGCAGGTTTTTTAAATAATTGGGTTGGCAGAAAATTTAATAGTATCACTTTTAAATCCATAAAATATTATATCAAAGCAAAACAATCATCCATTATGACAAAACAAAAGAATATTGTGGAACTGGAAGATGTTGTGGTAAAATTTGTTGGCGATTCAGGTGACGGAATGCAGCTTACCGGCACACTGTTTTCCGACACGGCCGCATTGGCCGGTAATGACCTTGCAACATTTCCTGATTTCCCTGCAGAAATCCGCGCACCTCAGAATACTGTCGCCGGAGTTAGTGGGTTTCAGGTTCACCTAGGGCAGAGGAAAATTTTTACTTCAGGAGATATGTGCGATGTGCTGGTGGTTATGAACCCTGCATCGCTGAAAGCCAACCTGAAATGGGTTAAGCCTGGAGCAACAATTATTGCTGACGAGTCTGCTTTTGATGAAAAAGGCATTGAAAAGGCCGGGTATAAAACCAATCCATTGGAGGATGGAAGCCTCGATTCCTATCATCTTATAAAGGCACCTATTTCTTTATTAACAAAAGAAAGCCTGACAGATTTGGAAATTGACAAAAAACTGGCAGAAAAGACCAAAAACATGTTCGTGCTGGGCATGATGTATTTTCTGTTTCAGCGAAATTTGGATAACTCACTGGATTTTATCCTGAAAAAATTCAGCAATAAACCTGAAGTTGTCAAGGCCAATCAAGTGGCATTAAAGGCGGGATATAATTATGCCGACACTGTAGAGGCTATTGCTTCAACTATCAAGGTAGGTCCTGCTCCCATGGAGAAGGGCCGTTATCGCAATATTACCGGGAATGTTGCAACTGCATGGGGTTTGCTTGCTGCAGCAGAAAAAAGTGGCAGACCACTTTTCCTGGGTTCATATCCTATTACACCTGCTACTGAAATTTTAATGGAACTGGCCAGGCATAAATCTCTTGGCGCAAAAGTTTTTCAGGCAGAGGATGAAATTGCAGGAATTTGTTCTGCCATTGGAGCAAGTTTTACCGGCTCGCTTGGAGTTACGACTACATCAGGCCCCGGTCTCTCATTAAAAAGTGAAGCTTTAGGCCTGGCAGTTATAACTGAATTACCTCTTGTAATTGTTAATGTGCAGAGGGCGGGTCCCTCTACCGGGATGCCTACTAAAAGTGAACAAAGTGATTTATTGCAGGCACTTTTTGGACGTAATGGCGAAGCTCCAATGATCATTATAGCAGCCTCAAGCCCGGCCAGTTGCTTCCATTATGCTTATATGGCGTCAAAATTTTCTATGGAGCATATGACTCCGGTGTTATTGCTAACGGACGGACATATGGGATTTGGTTCCGAATTGTTTAAAATACCAAAGGTAGCAGATTTACCTGAGATCAACCCACCCATTGCCAAAGCAAATGATCATGATTATAAACCTTACAGGCGTGATCCTGTGACCCTGGCACGTAAATGGGCATTACCCGGTACCGAGGGACTCAGACACAGAATCGGAGGCTTGGAGAAAACCAATATAGATGGGAATGTTTCAACCGATCCCCTCAACCACGAACTCATGGTCAATATCAGGGAAGATAAGGTTATGCGTGTAGCAAATTATATTCCTGAGCAGGAAATAATGGGAGAGGAAACAGGCGATTTGCTTGTAGTAGGTTGGGGAGGTACAGAAGGAATGCTAAAATCTGCTGTAGGGCATATGCAGAGGGCAGGGAAAAAGATCAGCCTTGCCCAGTTTAATTATATTATGCCCCTTCCGCTCAATACCGCTGAGGTATTGTCAGGGTTTAAAAAAATTGTGGTTTGTGAGTTGAATAAAGGGCAGTTTGTAAAATATTTGAGAATGATGCATCCCGAATTTAAATATTTGCAGTATAATAAAGTTCAGGGCTTACCATTCCATGTGAAAGAGCTTACAGATGTATTCACCAAAATTATGGAGGAAAAATAATGCTTGATAAAAGAATTGAAAAATCACCCGTTCCTTTAACAAAAGATGACTTTGCCAGTGATCAAATGGTAAAATGGTGTCCGGGTTGTGGTGGCCATGCCATATTGGCTGCCGTATCAAATGTTTTCCCCAGAATAGGATACAAAAAAGAAAACTTTACAATCGTTTCGGGGATTGGTTGTTCTTCACGCTTCCCTTATTATGTTCATACCTTCGGATTTCATGGTATTCATGGTAGGGCAGCAGCAATAGCCAGTGGTGTTAAAATTGCCAATCCCGACCAGAGTGTTTGGATAGCTACCGGAGATGGCGACTCAATGGCAATTGGTGGAAACCATTTTATTCACATAATCCGCCGTAATATTGATGTGAATATTCTCCTTTTCAACAATCAGATCTATGGCCTTACAAAAGGGCAGTACTCCCCTACAACTCCCATGGGGCAGGTAACAAAAACCTCACCCCAGGGAACCATTGAGCATCCCTTTATAACGGCAGGCCTTGTTATGGGTGCCCAGGGAACCTTTTTTGCACGTGTACCTGATAACAATGTAAAGCTAATGACTGAAGTTCTTTACGAAGCTGCTAAACATGACGGTACCTCTGTTGTAGAGATTCTTGAGAACTGCATCATTTTTAATGATAAGGCTTTCTCTTCAGTAACCTCCAGAGAAAAACGAGAAGAAAACCAGCTTATCCTCCGCCAAGGTGAGCCTATGATTTATGGAAAAGATAATGATATGGGAATCATTCTTAAAGGAACAAGCCTATATGCGGTAAAAATTGGCATTGGAGGTATAACAGAAAAAGACATACTTGTTCATGATCAGTTTAATCCTGATCCCGGTATTCATAGAATGCTTGGAAGAATGATGGGTCCTGATTACCCGGTTGCTATGGGTGTAATTCGTTCAGCCAAAGCCTCCACCTACGACGATCTGGTTGAAGATCAGATAGAAATAGCAAAAAGAAATTCGTCCATCAAATGTGTGGATGATTTGCTTAACAGTGGAGACACCTGGGAGATATAACTGATCTGCTATCCTGAATCTTCACACGGCCCGGTTTGTTATTTACCGGGTCGGCTTGTTTTTATAAAAAAAAGGATGAAGCGATTATTTAAAAGCTTTTCTCTCTTTTCACAAAAAAATATGCATTCTCAGGTATTAACCTGGGCGTATAATCGTTTTTCCTGTCTTTGTTATCTTAATTCAAATAACCACACTTTAGATCCTTATTCAGAACAAAGCACAATTCTTGCAGCAGGTGTTCACAAACAGATGATCCCTGCCGGGGAAGAGTCTGCTTTTGAAAAACTTAAAAGTTTTACTGAAGATAATCATGATTGGCTGTTTGGGTTTTTTTCATATGATTTGAAAAATCAACTGGAAAATTTGCAATCACACAACCCCGATGGTATAAAAATGCCTTTGATGCATTTTTTTGTGCCTGAAATTTTGATCATTTTTACCAATGATGAGATAAAAATAGGATTGATTTCAGATGATTCCTTATCAAAACAACATGATAAAATCCGGGAAGAGATTCTGGAAACCTCAATATACACGGGAAAGAACAAAGTAAAGGTTCCGAAGGTAAAACACAGAGTTTCAAAAACCCGGTATCTGGAAACGGTACAAAAAATAAAAAAACACATACAACTGGGTGATATTTATGAAGCAAACTTCTGTATTGAGTTTTACAGTCAAAATATTGAAGTTGATCCGTTGGAAGTGTATCTGAGTTTAAATGCACAAAATCCATCACCCTTTTCATGTTTCTACAGGTTGAATGATAAATATCTGATTTCATCATCACCTGAAAGGTTTTTGGCAAAAAGAGAAAGGAAACTCATATCTCAACCTATCAAAGGTACCATTCGCAGGGGCAATACACCGGAGGAAGACCTGGTATTAAAAAATCATCTTGTAAATGATCCCAAGGAGAGAAGCGAAAATGTAATGATTGTTGACCTGGTGAGAAATGATCTGTCTCATACAGCAGAAAAAGGTAGTGTAAAGGTGGAGGAATTATTCGGTATTTATACATACCCTAAAGTGCACCAGATGATTTCCACAGTTACATCTTTATTAAAAAAGAATGTTCATTTTACTGACGCAATAAAGTTTGCATTCCCGATGGGAAGTATGACAGGCGCTCCAAAAATCAGGGCTATGGAATTGATGGAGAAGTATGAAAATACCAGGAGAGGTCTTTATTCAGGTGCAGTGGGATATTTTTCTCCCGACAGAAATTTTGATTTTAACGTTATCATCAGAAGCATACTTTATAACCAAAGTGAAAATTATTTAAGTTTTATGGCCGGCAGTGCAATTACGGCAGAGTCAGATCCGCTGAAAGAATATCAGGAGTGTTTGCTCAAAGCTGAATCTATGGCTCAGGCCTTAAAACTGCAAGCCAGGTTTATGGATATCTAAAGCCATCAGAAAGGTTCACTGCTATTGGTCTTTTCTTATAATTTTTTCAAAAAATCATTTTCCCTTTTTAATGAAGAATTCCCAAAATAAGGGTTTAATCGGAATTCATTCAAGGTTACCCTCTAACTTTTACCTTTCGGGCAAAAAAAGAAAAAATCCGTAAAAGACATACATTTAAAAACCTTATATTTCCTACATTGCGCAGGTTTAAAAAATACCGGAAAATAATAAAAGAACAGACAAATACCGGGTTATTCGGATGGCAATAAAAGTTGAAATCAGCACGGATGATGTTCGTAAAGTAGTCAGGGAATTTAAAAAGTCCCGTAATTTTAGCTTTGAGAACTATGCCGAAATGTCTTTCAAAAGGCGGATAGAATATTTGCTGGTAAGCCATAATCTATCAGGCATTGATGAACTTCTGGAAAAAACCCGTAATGACAGTATCTATTTTCGTAAATGTATTAATGATATTACGGTCAATACTACTGAGCTTTTTCGTGATGCAGATGTTTGGCTTAACCTGAGAAGAAACGTTTTACCCGCCCTCAAAGACAAAAGCGGAATAAATATATGGCATGCAGGATGCTCAAGCGGTGAAGAAGTTTTTTCTATGCTGATTCTCCTCAATGAAATGAACCTTCTTGAAAAAGCGAAGGTTTTTGCCACAGATATCAATACAGAAATACTTCATAAAGCAAGAAACGGAGTATTTAATCATAGATTTAACAATAATTACTTTCAAAATTTTGATAAAGTTGTAAAGATTAATCCTCTTAATTACGATGAAAAATTTGATGTACCTTATGATAAATATTTTGAGCAGGATGAGCTAAGTAAATCATTCAGAATAAAAAAATTCCTTCGCGATAAGGTAACTTTCAAGTATCATAACCTTACCGAGGATAGTGTTTTTTACAAATTTGATATAATCTTTTGTCGAAACGTAATTATATATTTCAATACAGAACTGCAGAATAAGGTAATTTCGCTTCTTCATGAAAGCCTTTTTAAAGATGGTATTCTATTGATTGGGGTGCACGAAAATATAGCATATTTGCCTGTGGGAAGTAAATTTGAATCACGTTATATGAAAGGGCTTTATGTGAAAAAATAATGAGCCCGGGAACCTAATACCTTTCTTATCTTTTTTAAATTTGATGCTAAATTCGTTTAATCCATTCGTTTGGATTTCAGATAGATGTTTAATTCCTTAATTTATCTGAAATATAAAACAAATGAAGTATATTTCAGTTTGTAAGTTTAGAATGTATTAAAACAGATAAAAATGAAAAAGCTTTTCATGTTACTCAGCCTTTTTGTTCTCATTATTTCTCCTTATAATGTTTTTGCTGATGAGGAAGATGTTCGTGATTTGCCAACAAGAGAAAGAATTTTTGTAGGTGGATATATAGGTTTGCAGATTGGTACTGTAACAGCAATTGTTGTTTCCCCGACAATTGCTTATCGTTTTACAAACAGGCTGACTATGGGTTTAGGTGGAACCTATCAATATTATCGCGACAGGGGTTGGGGTATTAGTCCTGAATTTTCCTCTTCAACAAATATCTTCGGAGGAAGTGCTTTTGCCCGCTACAGCATTACTCCACAGTTTTTTGGACACATAGAATATGAGGCTCTTAACCTTGATTCGCAGATGGGTTTTTCGTTGGATTCGACAAACGAAGACAGGTTTTGGGAGCATAACTTTTTTGCCGGTGGAGGCTATAGAGCTCCCCTGAGCCCCAGGGCATTTCTTAATTTGATGGTTCTATATAATTTCAATTCAGAAAGTGTTGTATACTACCAAAACCCAATATTGCGTATAGGGCTGGATGTGAGATTATAACTGTATTCTTCATTAGCCTTTATTTCCGGTAATATTCTACTTGTTATTTTTATTTTTCAAATTTGATAAAATGGCTAAACTTTTGGTTTGCCACCTTGTTATATTTTGTTAATCAGGAAAACAATTTATCTTATTCATTCTAACCTTTAAAAAGTTTATCAAAACATGAACAACGCTCAATTCTTTTTTGAACGCCCGGATAATGAGCCTGTATATACTTATACCGAAGGTACTCCGGAAAGACTGGCTCTTGAAAAAGAACTGGAAAGACAAAGCAATTTGCAGGTTGAAATACCGCTCATTATTGGTGGTAAGGAAGTTAAAACAGGAAATATGGGAGATGTAGTTTCTCCTCATAATCACAAAAATGTTATCGCAAGGTATCATCAGGCCGGAGAAAAGGAAATACAAATGGCCATTGAGTCTTCACTTGAAGCTCATAAGCAATGGTCTGTGATGTCATGGGTTGAAAGGGTCTCCATTATTTTAAAAATTGCCGAGCTTATCAGTAAAAAATACCGGTATTTGATCAATGCAGCTACCATGGTAGGGCAGGGAAAGAATGCATATCAGGCTGAAATAGATGCTGTTTGCGAAACCATCGACTTTGTTCGTTTCAATGCACATTATGTTTCTGAAATTTATAATGATCAGCCTCATAGCGAAATAGGTAATTTGAACAGATTGGAATACAGACCGCTTGAAGGGTTTGTTTTTGCTATTACACCTTTCAACTTTACTGCTATTGCTTCCAATCTTGGGCTTGCTCCGGTTATCCTGGGAAATACTGTTGTTTGGAAACCTGCAACTACAGCACTTTTGTCAAATTATTATCTTATGCAGATATACAAAGAGGCAGGATTACCCGATGGCGTTATCAATTTTATTCCGGGTCCGGGGTCAAAAATCGGCAATATGGTCCTTAACCATAAAGATTTGGCAGGTATTCATTTCACGGGTAGCAATGGAACATTTAATCAACTTTGGAAAGGTGTAGCCAACAATCTGGAAAATTATCGTTCATATCCACGTGTAGTTGGTGAAACAGGAGGAAAAGATTTTGTATTTGTGCATCATTCGGCTCGTATTGACGAGGTTGCAACGGCCTTGGTTCGTGGTGCTTTTGAATTTCAGGGGCAAAAATGTTCTGCTGCTTCACGTGCTTATATTCCCGAATCAATGTGGCCCGAATTAAAAAAGAAAATAGAAAAGAATATCCGTTTGATTAAGAAAGGAGATGTAAGAGATTTCTGCAACTTTGTAAATGCAGTGATAGATAAAAAAGCTTTTAAAAGTATTACCGGGTATATAGAAAAGGCAAAACAGTCATCGGAGGCGGAGATTATTGCCGGAGGTACCTTTGATAATTCTGTGGGTTATTTTATTGACCCCACGGTTATTCAAACCACCAACCCTCATTTCATTACAATGGAAGAGGAAATTTTCGGACCTGTCCTCACAGTATATGTTTATAAAGACGAGGAATTTGAGCAAACTCTCGAGTTGTGTAACAACACATCTCCATACGGGCTCACTGGTTCAATCTTTTCACAGGATCGTTATGCAACTGTAAAAGCTTGCCAGGTACTCCGCTATGCAGCAGGTAATTTTTATATGAATGACAAACCTACCGGAGCAGTTGTGGGTCAGCAACCCTTTGGCGGTTCCCGCCAATCAGGAACCAATGACAAAGCAGGAAGTCATCTGAACCTTTTACGCTGGATATCACCAAGAACCATTAAGGAAACGTTCCTGCCTCCTACAGACTTCAGATATCCGTTTATGCATGAAAAGAAATGCGGTTGCTGAGAAAAAAAGTAAGAACAGCAATTGGCACCAATAAAAAGTCCCTGATTACTCTCAATTCAAAAGAGAAAGTCAGGGACTTTTTTTTTAACTACCTCCTTATCAGCAGGGCATCATGCATTTAAGCAATACCTCAGTTACATGCTCTTTGCGCTCCTGGATAAATTCATTAAACTCCTCTTCGCTCATTTCATTCCGGTCCATGATTAATGGGCGGATGGCAAAAGGAAAGGTAATCATGCTTATCATATCAACGAAAAAGTGCGAAGGGTCTGTTCGGCGTATCGTTCCTTTTTTCCCTTCATCAACAATTTGCTGACTGAATTTTTCCGTCCCATAAAGATTGCTTATAACTTTCATCTGCGTAATTTTTTCCTGGCTTCTGTGTATTATTGCCATAAAAAAAGGTACCAGAAGAGGATTGGCCGTTAGCATATCAATATAAGCATTTACGTAACTGCGGATTTTTTCTTCAAGCCCCATGTCGGAGTTTAATATCTTTAGCAGTTCCCTGGTGTTTTCGGTTACCAGGTTGGTGAAGATCGTATCAAAAAGATTCTCCTTACTGCGGAAGTAATAGTTCATAAGAGCCAGGTTAATGCCTGCTTTTGAGGCAATATCTCTTACACTTGTGCGGTCTACTCCTTTTTCCATGAAAAGTTCAGTAGCAGCATCAAATATTTTTTGTTCGGTATTTTTACTTTTGGCCATAACTTGTTTGTGTTGATTAAATTATGAGTAGCAATTTGAGCGCGTAAATATAGCTAAAAATATTGTTTTAAACTAGATTTTAAACGCATGACAGGAATTAAACTTTGCTAAAACATTTATTGCCTGAAATTACTTACTTTTGCCATGTTTCAGAAGGATTCCAATCGTCATTAATTTTATAGGTTTATTAATATTTGACCTTTACAAATCATGCTAAATTTCACGCGAAGACATTTTATCCTCATTTTATCAATATTAAGTGGTGTATTGCTTTCACTTAGCTGGCCGGCAAGAGGTATACCCCTTCTCGCATTTATAGCACTGGTTCCATTGCTTCTGGCTGAAGATCACATATTCAACAACAGGATTAAGTATAACCGCTACAGCGTATTGCTTTATGCATGGTTATGCTTTGCTGTATTTAATGGTCTCACAACCTGGTGGATTGTATTTGCTTCTTTGCCCGGTGTATTGATGGCGGTGTTTTTGAACTCCTTTTTTATGGCCATTCCTTTTGCACTCATGCATGCTGCAAAACGTTTGTTGCCCGGAAGGCAAAGCAGTCTTTCATTGCTGATTTTCTGGTTGAGCTTTGAGTTCTTGCACCTTGACTGGGATTTGAGCTGGAGCTGGCTGAATCTGGGTAATGTATTTGCTACCATACCTCGCTGGATTCAATGGTATGAATACACAGGAACATTGGGTGGTACTGCATGGATTTTAATCCTGAATCTTTGTTTTTTCTCACTTTATAAAATATGGCAAACACCCCTTGAAACTATTAAAATCAGCAGGCATATTGATACGGATAATGAGAAGCAGAAAGCTCAGGTTGAAACCTATTTGAAAAATCTGGCGCAGTATCAGTTGATTAAAAACCGTGCTATTTTAGGTTTTGTCACACTTTTGTTTCTTATCATTCCACCTGTAATATCTTTAATAATCTGGAGCCGATATGAAATGCCTGATGAGAAGGTTGAGGTAGTAGTTGTACAGCCGGGCAGAGACCCCTATTTAAGACCTTCTTCTCCTGAAGAAGCACGCAGATGGGTGGATGATATTATAAATCTGGCCCAATCAGAAGTTACATCTAATACACGTTTTGTGGTGGCACCTGAGGCGGCTTTGCCGGGGAACCTATGGTTACATAATAAGGACGCCCATTATGGTTTTAATGCTGTTTCTCAACACGCAAAAAGTTACGATTCACTCACCTGGGTAACAGGAGTAATGATGTATCAGCTCTATGCAGATTATTCAGAAAAATCCTCTACTGCCCGAAGGTTTGGCGATAGCGGTCAATATTATGATGCCTATAATGCCGCCTTAATGGTTGATTCTCATGAAAATACCGACAAGTATTTCAAATCCAAACTTGTACCCGGTATTGAGCGAATGCCATTTTTTCAATACATGAGAGCACTTGGGCGTGTTGTGGAATACTTTGGCGGCACTGCAGGCAGTATGGGGGTTCAGGAAGAAAGAGGAGTTTTTACCGGAATAGACGGAACAAAGGTTGCCCCGGTTATCTGTTATGAGTCAATCTATGGTGAGTATTTGAACGATTACATCAAAAACGGTGCAGAACTGATTTTTGTCATTACAAATGATGGCTGGTGGAGAGATACTCCCGGCTACAAACAACATAATCAATATGCACGATTGAGGGCCATTGAAACAAGAAGAAGTGTTGCCCGGGCTGCCAAAACCGGCATTTCCGGTTTTATTGATCCCAGAGGGCAGTTTTACCAGCAGACTCCATGGTGGGAAGAGACAGTCATTAAACAACAAATCCCCAAAAATGATAAACTAACCTTTTATGTAAGAAATGGCGACTACCTCGGGCGCCTTGCAGTATTTTTAATGATTCTCCTTGTTTTTTATATGATTTCACAAGGTATAATCAGAAAAAGGGGAGGGTTAGCGAAGCCATGAGGAATTAAATCGTAAATTTTTCAAAAAAGCCGGCAGTATTGGCTGCAGCTTCTTCTATGGTATAGAATTTCATGCCCAGTTCTCCGGTTACTTTTTCATTGGAAAACTGATACCGGCTATTGGCGCTTTTTGCAGTTTCTTTGGTTATTAGCGGATTGCTTCCTGTAACGAGGCTTCTGACTTTTTCCATACGCCATGCAATTTCACTTAATGCCTTTCCGGCCTTAAAAAAAGGTGGCTTAACACGGGCATGATGGGCAAATATTTCAAACAGCTTCTTGTAACTCATATTCTCACTGTTCAGAATATACCTTTCATTTTCAATTTCCGACTCGGTGAGAATTTTCATTGCCCTGGCTACATCTCTCACATCAACAAATCCGGTTGCACCGCTACTGTAAAATCTTAATCCGTCCTTAACCGTTGTAAACAACCTTGCACTTGAGCGATTGGGGTCACCCGGGCCAATAATTACGGAAGGGTTTACAATTACCACACTTAGTCCCTCTTCAGAACCTCTCCACACTTCACGTTCGGCGCCAAATTTACTGATTGAGTAATATGAGTTTCTGCGCGAAGTTTTCCAAATGAGAGATTCATCTACCCAGGTTCCTTTGTCGGGCCGGCCTACTGCGGCAATGCTGCTGCAATGACAAAGCTTTTCAACGTTTTCCATCAGGCAGGCATTTACCAGATTGGCAGTCCCTTCAATGTTTATTTTGAGCATCTGAGGCCTTTCAGAAGGCACAAAAGAAACCACCGCAGCACAATGATAAACATGCCTGATACCCTTCAAGGCTTCACGAAGACTGAAAATATCCGATACATTGCCTTCAACCCAGTCAATGAGTTTAAACTGCTCTGCGTATCCTTCAGGGTTATACCAGGCAAAAATCTTTTCTACAATTTCTGTATGGCTGGCTTCGCGTTTGATTGCTCGTACCTTTTTACCGGCGGCTGTAAGCTCATATAATAAATGAGATCCAACCAGACCGGTGCCTCCTGTTAGTAATATCATAAGACAAACCTAATGATTTTTTGCTTTCCTCTCTAAATTAAATAAAACATAAAAGTTGCTGTTATTATAATCATAGTGTGTAATTTTGAAAGTTTTTGTCAAACGAACAGCAATAATTTTGACACAAATCAATCTTGTTTTGTGGAAACATAAGATAAATTACAGTTTCTAAAGTCGGATTTATTTTTTGTAATTTTAATAATTCATCAAACTGAAAAGATAAACAGAGAACTATGAACTTTGTTGAAGAATTGAGTTGGCGGGGCATGATACACGATATGATGCCGGGAACCGAAGAGCAGCTTTTAAAGGAACTTACTGCAGCCTACGTAGGTATTGATCCCACAGCTGATTCATTGCATATAGGCCACCTGGTAAGTGTAATGATGCTAAAGCACCTGCAGGTTGCAGGGCATAAACCAATTGTATTGGTTGGAGGTGCTACAGGTATGATTGGAGACCCGTCCATGAAAAATACCGAACGTAATTTGCTCGATGAAGAAACACTGCGCCATAACCAGGAAGCCATTAAAAAACAGCTCAGACAATTTCTGGATTTTGAGAGCGATGTGCCCAATAAAGCAGAAATGGTCAATAATTACGACTGGATGAAGGACTTTACTTTCCTCGATTTTATAAGAGACGTGGGTAAACATATTACTGTCAATTATATGATGGCCAAGGATTCTGTTAAAAAGAGAATTGGCGGCGATGCCCGGGAGGGTCTATCTTTTACCGAATTTACTTACCAATTGGTACAAGGGTATGATTTTTTACATCTGTATCAGACACAAAACTGCAAGCTGCAAATGGGAGGTTCTGATCAATGGGGTAATATCACTACGGGTACTGAACTTATCAGACGCAAAACAGGAGGGGAGGCATTTGCTCTTACATGCCCGCTTATTACAAAGGCTGATGGAGGAAAGTTTGGTAAAACGGAGAAAGGAAATGTCTGGCTTGACCCCAATTATACTTCACCTTATCAGTTTTACCAGTTTTGGTTGAATTGCTCAGATGAAGATTCTGAAAAGTACATCAAAATATTTACTCTTCTTACCCGAAAGGAAATAGAACATATTATAGAAGAACACAGGCAGCAACCTCACCAAAGGTTATTGCAAAAGACACTTGCAAAAGATATTACCATCAGGGTGCATGGCGAAGATAATTACAATACTGCCGTTGAGGCTTCTGAAATCCTGTTTGGTAAAGGTACAACCCAAGCACTGAAAAAATTACCCGAGGATGTGTTTCTGGATGTTTTTGAAGGTGTACCCATGTTTGAAATAGCAAAAAGTGAACTGGAGACAGGTGTTAATATCATAGATTTTTTGGGAGCCCGGGTTCTAAGTTCAAAAGGCGAAGCCAGAAGGGCTTTGAAGGAAGGAAGTATCAGCATAAATAAAAATAAAGTGAATGAGCAATTCATTGTGGATGGTTCGGCACTTTTAAATGATAAATATATACTTGCTCAGAAGGGTAAAAAGAATTTTTACATTGTAAAAGTTATGTAAAGTTTACAAATCACATCATATTTTCCGATAATAATGCTTGAAAAACTAACAGATTCTTCGCTTCACTATGTTACGCTCAGAATGACAGGCAGTTATGAGTTGAAAAGAGGTGGTTGGGAGGGGTTGGATGGGGCTTCACCCCATTCAACCCCTCCCAACCACTGATCTTTGGAAAAGCATGTCATGCTGAGCAAAGCGAAGCATCTCGTTATTTTACCGGACACTATTGAAATCAGATATTTAAAAATCAAAATCAAGTAAAATTATGGAAGCTAAAGTAAGAACATCTCACTATTACATATTTGTATTGTTTTTGGCAGGTATTCTGTATTCCTGCACACCCAGGCCTGCTTCGTTATTTCCGGAGGGAAAAGATATTTTCGGACTGGCTTCCATTATTGAGCTACATGAAAATGAAACGGAAGTGATTCTTCCTGATTTCTTTCACTCCGGGGCTCTTGACAAAATTGATTCTGTAAATACACATCCTTCGCTTAGAGCAACACTTTCAGCCGACCGTAAAACTCTCCGGCTTAAAGCCCGCAGCCTTAATATCCCACATCTGACAGAGGTAAAGGTTTGGCTTGAAGGTACACCCTACAGTCTGATTACCAGGAAATCTGCAAGAGTAAACCACACTTTTACTTTCGATCCCGGCGAGCGAAGGTACAGAAATGTAGCCATCAGAGGAGAAATGACAGACTGGACACCTCAGCCCATGAGACTTGTGGACGGCAAATGGCAAATTACTCTCAACCTGAATCCTGGGCGTTATCAATATCTCCTGGTGGTGAATGGTCAGGATATGCTTGATCCCAGGAATCCGGAAAAAGTATCAAATAATGCCGGAGGGTTTAATTCACTTGTGGAAATTGGCACTTTGGACCGAACCCTGCTACCGGGTTTGTATGCAACCGGTTATAAAGGAAATGATATCAATCTGCAATTGGTAAATGATGTGGAAAAAGTAATTGTGCTATGGCAAAACTTTCGTCTTCCTGAAGAGAACCTGATCAGGCACGGAAATCATATGCATGTTTATGTGCCGGGCGATGCCTTTAAAAATGAACGCAGCTTTTTGCGTGTTTTTGCTTACAACAGCCATGGTGTTGCCAATGATTTACTTATTCCTCTGCAAAAAGGTTTACCTGTTACAGATCCGTCCCTGCTCACACGCGAAGACCGCGAAGCTACTATCATGTACTTTTTGATGGTTGACCGGTTTTTCAACGGGAATCCCGACCGCGATGACCCGGTTGATGACCCGGAAGTAGCAGATAGGGCCAATTTTTATGGTGGAGACCTTGATGGCGTATTGCAAAAAATCAGGGAGGGATATTTTTCGGATCTGGGTGTGAATGCCGTTTGGTTTTCGCCCATTACCCAGAACCCACTCAGGGCATATGTTGAATTTCCCGAACCCAGACGCAAGTTTACAGGATATCATGGCTACTGGCCCATTACCCTCACAACCATAGATCACAGATTTGGTGATGATGATGTTCTTGAACAGCTGGTTAAAAGTGCTCATGAGCGAAATATCAGCGTATTGCTTGATTTTGTTTCCAACCATGTACACGAAGATAATCCCCTGATCATTAACAATCCCGACTGGAAAACTACGCTAAACTTACCTGATGGCAGGAAAAACATAAGATTATGGGATGAGCACCGGCTTACAACCTGGTTTGATGATTTTTTACCTTCACTTGACTTTTCAAAACCTGAGGTAATTGAAACCATGGTTGATAGCGCCTATTACTGGATTGACCGATTTAATCTAGATGGTTTCAGGCATGATGCAACAAAGCATGTTCCCCTTGAGTTCTGGAGGGCATTAACACAAAAGCTGAAAGAAGAAAAAATGTATCCCGAAAACAAGCGGCTCTTTCAGATTGGTGAAACCTTCGGTAGTCATGAACTCATAAGTGGATATATTGGCTCAGGTTTGCTTGATGGTAAGTTTGATTTTAATCTTTACTGGGATGCACGAGCAGTTTTTGCCCTTGATGAAGAGTCTTTTGAGCGGCTTGACTTCTCAGTTTATCAAAGCTTCAGTTACTATGGATTCCAAAATCTTATGGGCAATATTACCGGAAATCATGATATGCCAAGGTTCATATCCTATGCAGGAGGCGATTTGAGTTTTGAAGAAGATGATACCGAATCCGGCTGGGAGAGGGAAATAGGAGTCGGTGATCCGGTAGGTTATGATAAACTATCTTCTCTTACCGCTTTTATAATGACCATTCCCGGAGTCCCGGTTATTTATTACGGAGATGAGATAGGGATACCCGGTGCCAATGACCCCGACAGCAGAAGACCTATGGTTTTTGAAAATCTTACACCAAACCAGTTGATAGTAAAAGAAAATCTCAAAAAACTAACCCGGTTAAGAAGCTCAAATATGGCTTTCGTTTACGGAGATTTTAATACACTTAAGGTTACTGATGAAATTTATGCATACTCTCGTTTTTATTTCGGAAACCGTGCAATAGTCGTTTTTAACAAATCCAGAGAACCCAAAACTGTTTCAATTGATTTAACACCACAACTTAGAAATGTGAATTATGATAATCACTTCGGGTCTGATTTCTTTATTTCAGATGATAAGCTTGAATTGGTTATGGCACCCAATAGTTTCGAAATTCTGACGTATTAATATCCACTTAAACCACAATTATTAAATGATTACACAACTAAAAAGCAAAAGTAAAACGGTTGCTCTTGTTGCGCATGACAACCGTAAGAAAGAACTCGTTGAATGGGCATGCTGGAACCGTGATGTTCTGGCCCGGCACAATCTGATTTGCACAGGTACTACAGGAAAACTCATTGAGGATACACTTAAAACACAATGTAGAGAAGGGAAAGACAAAATTGAATTGAATATTACAAAGTTAAAATCCGGTCCTCTGGGAGGGGATCAGCAACTGGGCTCATTGATTGTGGAAGGGAAAATAGATCTGATGATTTTTTTCTGGGATCCCATGCAGCAGCAGGCACATGATGTTGATGTAAAAGCACTGCTCCGTATAACTGTGCTTTACAATATACCCACAGCATGCAACAGATCAACGGCCGATTTTCTGGTATCTTCAGATCTTTTTGAAGGAGAATATACTCCCAAACCCATGGATGTGGATGATTATCTTAACCGGCAAATAGAGCTTTAAAAAATTATGTTAACATTTATATTATTTATTAACCAAATCCAATTACGATGAAAAAGAGGAAAATGATTTTTTCGGTAAAAACTTTATCAGGGTTATTTGCTATCGCATTGCTAGGTTTTTCTTGCCAAATGCAACCCGAAACGGATACGGTTGAACACATGGTAAGCACTGTATCACACCCCGAATGGAGTAAAAACGCCGTAATGTATGAGGTAAATGTTCGCCAGTTTACCCCTGAAGGAACATTTAATGCATTTGCTGAGCATTTACCACGGCTTAAGGAACTGGGAGTGGATATTCTTTGGTTTATGCCTGTAACACCCATTGGAGAGGTAGAAAGAAAGGGCACCCTCGGCAGCTATTATTCAGTTAAAGATTATACCGGGATTAACCCTGAATTTGGTACCAAAGAAGATTTTCAAAATCTTGTAAACCAGATTCACGAAATGGGCATGTATGTTATTATTGATTGGGTTGCTAACCATACAGCCTGGGATCACCCATGGACACAAACCAATCCGGAGTTTTTCTATACCGATGAAGATGGAAATTTCACTCCACCACATAATACTGACTGGTCGGATGTTATTCAACTTGATTACACAAATCATGATTTATGGGATGCCATGATTGCAGAAATGCGATACTGGCTGGAAGAGGTTAACATTGATGGTTTCCGTTGCGATGTGGCTTACCTTGTGCCAACAGAATTCTGGAATCGCGCACGCCGTGAATTGGAAGGTGTAAAACCTGTTTTTATGCTCGCCGAGGCAGATCATCCCGAGTTAATGGAGCATGCATTTAATGCCGGTTATTCATGGGTTTCGCACCATGCCATGAATCGGATTGCACAGGGCGAAGACGATGTTTCTGCCCTTGATAATTATTTTTTCGAAGAAAATCAGGGCAACTATCCCATTGGCACTTATAAGATAAATTTCATTTCCAATCATGATGAAAACTCATGGGCCGGCACAGTTTTCGATCGCCTGGGAGACGGCATGGAAGCCATGGCTGTTCTTGCAAATACGGTTCCGGGTATGTTCCTGTTATACAACGGGCAGGAAGCAGCACTGGACAAGATGCTCGAATTCTTTGAGAAAGATGAGATTGACTGGAGTGATTTAAAATACCAGGAGTTTTATCAAACTTTGTTTCAACTTAAGAAAGACAACAGAGCCCTTTGGAATGGGTTGGCCGGTGGTCCCATAGAAAGAGTTCATACCAATGATGATAAGAGCATTTTTGCATTTACCCGTGAAAAAGAAGGCGACAAAGTTTTTGTGGTTCTCAATTTATCTGCAACTGCCAAAACAGTAAATTTCAATAATGGAAATTTCTCAGGCAGATACACCGAATTGTTTGAGAAAACAGAGGTTGAAATTACCGAAACATTTTCGCTGGATATGGAGCCCTGGACCTATAGATTGTATTATAAAACCTCGTAACAACTTTTTGTGAAATTGTCTACAAAGTTCAGCGTCTGAAGCTTGGCTTCGATGTATCCCATATGGCCTACGTTTCTGAGTATAAGAGCGTGGGCTATTTCTGTAAGTGCCATTTGTACCCATATGTTTTCGAATGGGATACGTGTGTCTTTTTGTCCGGCTATAAACATTACCGGGTAAGGGGCATTGATAAGCACATCAAGCGTGCTGCCCCTTTCCTTCATGCCAAGTTGAGCAGCAATGATGGCTCTGGGGTCCATATTATTTGCTTCATCTATGAGAAGCTGGATTTCATTTTTATAGATTTCGCGGCTTTCCGGTGCAAATAAATCAGGGATAAAACTGAGGAGGAATCGGCTATGACTGCTTTTAATAACTTCAATAGCCTTTTCTCTGGCTTCTTTGGTCTCATCAGTATCCGCAAGGGATGTACTGTGAAACAAACCCATCCCTTTAAGCAATCTGGGATATTTTCTTGCAAAAGCCAGGCTTACATAACCTCCCATCGAATGGCCAATCATTACGGCGTTAGCTATACTGAGTTTGTCAAGGACTGCCTTAACTGTATCGGCCATAAACTCCATGGTGTGAATCTCATCAAAAACACTTGTTTTACCATGACCCGGCAAATCAATGAGAATTATACGATATTTTTTGGATAATATTTTTGCAAAATCATGCCATATACCAAGAGATTCGGTAAAGCCATGCAGCAAAACCAAAACATCCCCGGTACCGGACTCTTCGTAGTTTATAGAACCTTTTTTAAAATCTACCCACATTATAGTTCTTTTAACAACATAAAAAGTTCAATGAAGTTAAAAATTCAAGCTCTAAAGATAGTGCTTTTTTGTTTCCAAAAGAAAAAAAATAAGCTTTTGTTTATTTTTTATAACTTTACGCATGTATGTTTGGCTGTTTAGTCTTGAAAAGCTTTGTTTAACAGTTTTTTAGGGATAACAAGTCAAGCGAAAAAAATGTTTGTTAAGTTGATAAAAATTTTATTTTTACCGAAGCTTGGCTTGAATCAGGAGTAATTATCCTGGGAAAGTTGTATTTATTAACTAGTGTGTATGAATTCAAAAAGCTCAAATCTGCATGTAATTGATGATGATCATTCAAGTTTGCGCCTGCTGGAATTTATTCTTAAGCAAAAGGGGTATAATGTCACCTCATCAACTTCAGGTGAAAAAGCTTTGAATCATTTTGAAAAGGAAAAACCGGATCTTATATTGCTTGATATCCTTATGCCCCATATGGATGGGTATGAAGTATGCCGGAAAATAAAGCAAAAGCCTGAAATAAGGGATATACCTGTTATTTTTATAACCGCTTCCAATGATACTGAAGAACTCATAAAGGGATTTGATGCCGGTGCAGTAGATTTCATTTCCAAACCCATAAATAAACCTGAACTTCTGGCTCGTGTAAATACACATCTTGAACTTAAGCAATCAAGGGACCAGCTCGCAGATGCAAACCTGGGTCTGCTCAATGAAATTGAAAACCGCAAGCAGGCTGAAGAAAAGTTTAAAGCACTCTCAGAAACAGCTTTTGAAGCTATACTATTTTTAAAAGATAATCATATTATCGAGGCGAATAAATCTGCACGTGAGATTTTTGGTTTTCCCAAAAATGGAGAATACCTGCAATCTATTGAAACTGTTTTGGATGAAAAGGGTGAAAAAGTTCTGAAAAACATTATTAAAACCAAAGAAACCGGCCCCTGGGAACTGATGTTTTATAAAAGTAACGGAGAATCATTTTACGGACTGGTTCAGCATCAGTTTATCAGGTATAAAGGGGAAAAAATAAATGTTATTGCCGTAAGGGATATAACCCGTCAAAAAGAACATGACAAAGAAATCCTGAATGCCATACTTGAAACCCAGGAAAATGAAAGAAAAAGATTTTCAAGGGATTTACATGACGGGCTGGGCGCCATTCTTTCAACATTAAAAATTTATGCAGGACTGCTTCAGAAGGAAGATAAAAACGTGGAAGAAAAGAAAGAGCTGCTCAGGGAAATGAAAGCAGCAATCAATGATGCCGTTGAATCAGCCCGAACCATTGCAAATAATATTATGCCCAGCCTGCTTATGGATCACGGATTTCTGAAAGCATTAAAATCATTCGTAGATGCCATAAATAAAACAGATTCGGTTAAAATCGAGTTAATGTACCCCGAAAATCTTAAAAGATTTGATAACAATACAGAAACGCATCTTTACAGAATCTTACTGGAGTTGATTAACAATACACTCAAGCATGCAAATGCCAAAACAATTCATGTTGAAATCAGCCGGACAAACAAAGATCTTTTTATTGATTACAAGGATGATGGAAAGGGGTTTGATTTTCAGGAATCTTATTATAACAAGGATAAAGGACAGGGGTTAAGAAATATTTTCAGTCGGGTAAATTTTCTCAATGGAAAGGGTACTTATTTACCCACTAAGGACAAAAGCCTGCATTTTAGGGTGGAAATACCTCTTTAAAAAGTTTATATTTGCTGCTTAACATTTCTTTTTATCGTTACATTTGTAAAAAGTTATCATAAAGGGTACAATTTTCAAGTATCTTTTTTAATACTGATACATCAATCAATTGATACTTACAAAAGAATAGCTCAGCCATGGATAAGAATAAAAGTAAAATCAGGATAATGATAGTAGAAGACCAGCACATATTCAGAAAAGGTCTTATTATGCTATTGAAAGAAATACCAGGTGTTCAGATTTTCGGTGAGGCTTCAAACGGTCAGGAATTTCTTGAGATGATCAAAGATGAACAACCCGATATTGTTTTCATGGATATCCAGATGCCTGTAATGAATGGTATTGATGCCACAAAAAAGGCCATTGAGGATTATCCGGGTTTAAAAATTGTCGCTATAAGCATGTTTGGTGATGAAGAATATTTGGTAAGCATGCTTGAAGCAGGGGTAAAAGGATTTCTTTTGAAAACCGTTGAAGAATATGAACTGCAGAAAGCAATCGACCTGGTTTCGGATAATAAAAACTATTTTTCTGACGAACTTTTGCCTGTGCTTACCAATTCACTCGTAAACCGTAAACCAAAAGCGGAAGAGTCTGAACCCGAATTACGTGAAGAACTTACCAAACGTGAGGTAGAGGTTCTTAACCTTATCTGTAAAGGATTTACCATAAAAGAAATAGCTGAGCAGCTATTTATCAGTCAGCGAACTGTCGATGGGCACAAAGCCAATCTTTTCAGGAAAACAGGAGTTGACAGCAGCGTAAAACTTGTAACTTTTGCCATTAGAAACAATCTTTTCAAACTTTAAAATCTTTTAAAGATAATCAACAGTCTTTTATAAGTTCGCAACTTACATCATTATCTGATTCATTTCCATCCTGGAAATCATCAAAGTTCTTCAGAGTAGTTTGTTTAATCTGATCAAGGCTTTCCTGGGTAAAAAATCCCTGGTGTGCAGTAATCAGTACATTGTGAAAGATCATGAGCCTGGATATCTGATCATCCCTTATTATTTTCTCAGAAAGGTCTCTGAAAAACAATTTTTCCTCCTCTTCATATACATCTATTGCTAAAGAACCCAACTGCTCATTCTTAAGCGCCTCTATTACTGCCATCGTATCTACAAGCTTGCCTCTGCTTGTATTGATAAGCATGGCGCCTTTTTTCATTACCGAAAGACTTTTTTCATTGATTATATGGTGTGTCTCCGGTGTTAAAGGACAGTGCAGGCTTAAAATATCACTCTTTTCAAGCACTTCATCAAGCTCTTTATATTCCACTCCAATTTCTTTCATTTTGTCCGACGGGTATTTATCATATGCTAAAATTTTAGCCCCCATGCCATTTAAAATTCTGCAAAATGCCTGACCAATCTGCCCTGTTCCTATAATACCCACTGTTTTTCCATGAATAGTAAATCCGGTAAGTTTATCAAGTGAAAAGTTCCCATCCCTGACTCTGTTGTAAGCCTTATGGGTTTTACGCACCAAAGTCATCATAAGTGCAAGTGCATGTTCTGCAACAGCTTCGGGTGAATAAGCAGGTACACGCATGACTCTGACACCGTGTTTTTTTGCTGCTTTCAAATCCACGTTGTTAAATCCGGCACAACGCAAAGCTACCAGCTTTACACCTTGCTCTGATATCCCTTTTAACACTTGGTCACTGATTCTGTCATTTACAAATACACAAACACCATCAAACCCGCTTGTCAGGTTTATTGTTTGTTCACGAAGCCGGGTTTCAAAAAACTCAAAAGTGTGACTTTCTGAGGCGTTTTCAAATAATTTTCTGTCATAAGGACGGGTGGAGAAGAAAGCTATTTTTGACATACTGGTATTTCGTTTTAGGGTTAGAATAAAATTAAAATTAACAATATGATGCACTAATTTAAACAAGTTGGTTAATTAAAAGTTTTACATTGTGAGTTTAACTTTCCATTAAGCCCATTTGTAAAAAAAACCAAAGATTCTTAACTTTATTCAGAGTCAAAAATATTTTGAAAACATACCTATATGTTCACCAAACTTGATAAAACAAAATACTTACCCGGCGAAAGACCCATTATGGCATGGGATGGGAATTGCGGATTTTGCCATTACTGGGTATTGCGCTGGAAAATGTTTTCTGGTGATGCTGTAATTTATGAACCTTATTACAAAGTTGCTGATAAATTTCCCGATATTGATCTGCGTTATTTCAAGCAGGCAGTTCGGCTTATTGATGTGGATGGAAAGATCTATTCAGGTCCCGCCGCTGCATTCAGGTCATTTCGCTATGGAAAAAAATACAGATGGATAATGCCCTTGTATGAAAATTTCAAGCCCGCTGAATTTATTGCCGACCATACATACCGGTTCATTTCCAAAAACCGGCCTGTAATGTATAAAATTGCAGTGGCAATGTGGGGGCGTAATCCTGTAAAACAAAAACCTTACTGGCTTATATATCTGAGCGGACTTGTGGCCCTCATTGCAGGGGTGAGTTTTATACTCTGATGGCAACTGAAGAACTTCTCATTTAAGCAGATGCCTGCCCAGATTGCCCGATTATTGTTTCCTGGCTTCAAAATGCTGCTCGAGCAAGCGGGCGACATATTTTCCGATAATATCGAACTCAAGATTTACAACGGACCCCTTTTTGAAGTCTCCAAAATTGGTAACATCGTATGTAAATGGAATAATAGCTACTGAAAACATATCAGGCTCTGAATCAACTACAGTCAGACTTACCCCATTTACAGAAATAGATCCCTTTTCCACAGTAATATTTTTTGGGCCCGGGTCGTATTCAAAATAAAACTTCCAGCTGCCATCAAATTCTTCCACTTTGGTGCATACAGCAGTCTGATCCACATGGCCTTGTACAATATGTCCGTCAAGACGTCCGTCAATTCGCATGCAGCGTTCCAGGTTGACACGATATCCTACATCCCATGTCCGCATATTGGTTTTATCAAGTGTTTCCTGGATAGCGGTCACTGTATATTGACTTTTTGCTTTATCAACATGAACTGTTGTGAGACATACCCCATCGTGGGCAACGCTCTGGTCCACCTTAAGCTCCTGTGCAATGGGAGTTTCAATCGTAAAGTGGATATTTCCACCCTCTCTTTCAATTTTTGCTACTCTGCCTGTAGTTTCAATAATTCCGGTAAACATATTTTTTCTTTTTTTAATTTGAATGAAAATTATTTTTTACGAAATTAATCAGGTTGTCCCTCAAGGTAAAGAAATTTATCACCTGTTAACTTTACAATGGTTCTGAGCCACCATTCAGGATACTCGGGATGCTCCACTATAGGATATTTACCCCATTTGTTGGTAAGAAATACACCGTCTTCCTCTTTTTTGATATTTCCATCCAGGTATTTTACCATCAAAAACCGAAACAACTCCTGCCATCTTTCCACAGTATAATTGCCCATGGATACACTGAAGCTGGTAAGAAAATCCCTGGCTTTTTCCGGGTCATTTTGATATAGTTCCAGTGCTTCTTTGTCAATTTCAGGCACAAACTCCCTGAAGCTGTTTTCCAGTTCAGCCTGTACCTTTTGAATGTCGGGAAGCTTCAGGCTGTAGCGTAGATAAGCCAGGTGAGCTACTTTATTAAAAACCCAGAAGGCCGCATCTTCTTCATATTTGATAATACTGCCAAATCCCTCCCGAAAAGTATCAGGAGCTTTACTAATCCCGGCATACATAGGAATATAGACAGTAGTATTGGTGTCATCCACACCAAACCAGATTATGCCACCGATAGGTCCGGGGTATTGCCTGCGCGACTGAGTAATAAAGGAAAAGGCCGTTTGCTGAGTCGCTGTTGTACGTTCATGAAAGTAGGTTTTGCCATCAACTTCCCAGGTAAGCGGACGCCAGCGATAGGGCTTGCCCCAGGGACCGGCTCCGATATCCTGAGAAATATCAAAATCAGTTCCTTGTAAATAATCTCTTTTAAAATTGATAAGATCCTCTACCGAAAGCTTGCGCTCAGGCTTAACATAAAGAGGCATTCTATTTTTAAGGTCAAACCCCATGGCGTAGTCTTTATATTTTTCCATACCGGGTACAACCTCCTTAAACATACTCCAAACCCTGGCTTCGCAAAAACGGGCAGCACCAAAGTCGATGGGAGCATAAACATCAGAAAAACTAAAATCTTCATCGGCACCTGAAAAGTATCCTTTACGACGGGCAAAATCAATTACATCATGAGCATAAATAGTTTTTATGCCTGGTTCATGAAGGTTATTAAATTGTTTATTTGTAATGGAAATTTTACCATCGGACAGTGGGAATGTCATAATTCGCGCATGGTTTGCGTGTGCCGATATATATCCATCGGGTATTCTTTTGGCGACCCATACAGCACCTTTTTCGTTATTGTAATATTTACCAGTCTGTGCATCCATTTCAGGATCCGTACCTTTTCCTATCATTTCCAATATCCATACTTCATAAGGGTCTGCTATGGAAAAAGATTGCCCCATACTGTAATATCCATAATCTTCAACCAGTTCACCCATGATCCTGATGGCATCTCTGGCCGTCGGAGCCTGCATAAGAGCCAGTTGCATAAGTCCGGTATAATCTACTCCTCCCAAAGTATCAAATAATTCAGAATGCCCGCCGAAAGTACTTTCCCCAATGGCTACCTGCTTCTCATTGATGTAGCCAACTACCTGATAGGTTGATTTAGGCAGTGGAATTTTCGCAAGAGGTTTGTGACTGCCACGGTAATATGCCTGGAAATAGGAGCCAGGTTCCCTGGCACCTCCTCCAAAAAAATAAAGTTCCCCATAGCGTATATGCGAGTCTGCAGCGTAGCTTATCATTGATGAGCCATCAACTGAGGCACCCGGGGTTACAAGATAACTGGTGCAGGCATAACCAAAATTACTATATATGGTTATCGCTGTAACAACAAAGCTAAATGCTAATAATTTTCTTATCATCGGAGTGTTTGTTTTAAAATTTCATTCAGGCGCAAACCTACATAAAATTTTTTAATCGCCCGACTTTGAAGCTGATGAAATAGATGCGAAATGAAAGCCCGCTAAAGATATTTTTATATTCAAAAAAATAAAGATATTTTTTCCCGGATAAAGAGATTAAAACTCACTGATAAGTTTTAGCTTATTTAAGTTCAGCTTTTGTTTTAAGAAGATCAATGAAAATGCAGAAGGTTTTTAATTTATGTAAGTTTGGAACATAGCAAACTCTGTTTTGTGGTTTAAATAGGTTAATTAAATTTAAATAACATATTGTTAATATAAAATGTAACTATTCTATTCAAATATACATAGATAAATTATTACATTTGCAATAATATAAAATCGCTGGCGTTCCATCATAAGAAACCTTTCAGTTTTGAGTTTTTTTCTTCAGTGATTCATGTAAAATTCTGAACTTTTATGTCCGAAGGACAAATGTCGTCGCAAAAAAGATTACCGGTTACAATTATCACAGGTTTTTTAGGCTCCGGAAAAACCACTCTCCTGAATAACATAATTCGGAAAAATCCCGATACACGCTTTGCTATTATTGAAAATGAGTTTGGTGAAATGGGTATTGACGGGGATTTGGTTTCAAATGATAATACTTCTGTTTACGAACTGGCAAACGGTTGCATATGCTGTTCTCTGAGCAAAGATTTTTATCAATCTTTACAAGCGATCGTAGAAAGATCGGATGATATTGATCACCTGCTGGTTGAAACTACGGGTATTGCAGATCCAATGAGTGTCATTGACTTATTCATGGCAAACAACACCATTGAAAAACTTTTTGAAATAAACAGTGTCATTTGTCTTGCTGATTCAGCTACTCTTGAAAAGACCCTGGATGCCGAACCTGAATCCAGAAAACAGATTGCCTTATCTGATATTGTGCTTCTGAATAAAATAGATTTAATTGATAGGGAGAGCACCACTAATCTGAAGGAATTGATTGTTGATATCAATCCTATGGCTAAAATTGTTGAGACATCCTATGCTCAAACCAATGGAACTCCTTTGCTGCAAACAAAGGCTTATTCATACCGCCATATTGAGGAAACTACAATATCGTGTAACCAACTTAACCTTTCTCTGCATGACATTGCACGATCAAATGGCAGTATGATAAATCACAATGTGAAAAAACACAGGCATGATATCCATGCCGAAGGTTTTATTTTTGATGAATGTTTCGATCTGGAACTATTCAATATATGGATGTCCAGTTATCTTTATTTTAATCAGCAAAGCCTTTATCGTGTAAAAGGAATCCTCAATTTCAAGAATAAGAATAAGCGCTGCATATTTCAGGCAGTAAAAGGCTCTTATATCTTTGAGGAAGGAAGTGACTGGAAAAGTGATGAATCACGTTATTCAAAAATTGTTTTCATAGGAAAATATATTGATCGTGATGTGCTGGAAAAAAACCTTCAAAAATTATTTCAGGAACGCAAACCCGGCAAGGTTCAGGCATAATATATTTGCGTACCTTCCCAAGGTAAATCATAAATTTTCAATTGACCCACATCTCCCAATCTTAAATATAGTTTTTGGGAAAAATACTGTACCTCAAGCTATCGGTAAGTAATAGGGTATTCGATTCTGCCAACAAAATATTAAGCTACTAACCAACATCTTAGAACCTGGTGAAAAGTTTAACTACATTCACTATGGGAAATAATCTTTGCCTTACCGCAGAGCCGAAGAATAATGGAATTTTCAATCATATTTTATCAAAGCGGAATTTTTATTCCCGAAAAAAACATTTAATTTTAACAATTAGTGGTTTTTTTAATATCTCAAAAGAACTAATATCCTGAAAGAAAAGAATATTAAACTATCAGAGAATTAAGCAAAAATGAGCATAAGAATTACACGCCGAAAACCCCTTTCGCATAATGTTATCAAGCAAGTTCCCGGAATCATTTATCAATTCCAGATGTTACCTGATGGGAACATCAGAATACCTTATGTACATGATAAAATAAAGGATTTAATAGGGGTTTTACCGAAAGAAGTAACCGAAAACGCACATTTGATATTGAATAAAATCCATCCTGATGATCTGCCACCTTTATTTGATTCTATTAAGAAATCAAAAGAAACGCTATTGGATTGGGAATATGAATTCAGAATCATCAATCATAAAGGACAAGAGAGATGGGTGCGTGGTGTTTCAAAACCTGAAAGGTTGAAAGACGGGAGTTTTTTATGGAACGGATATATTCTTGATGTAACGGAAAGAAAGAAATGGGAGCAGGAAATTGATGAAACCCGTAAAAAGTATCAGGGTTATTTTGAAAATGCACCAGATGGTTTATTTGTTATGGACGAGAAAGGTTTTATTAAAGAAGTGAACCCTGCTGCCTGTAATATGACAGGTTACAATAATAGTGAGCTGGTAAAAATGAACCTGAAAGATTTAGTTGATTTTGAAAATTCAGGAAATAATAATAATCTTTTTGAAAAAATTCTGAACTCCGGAAATCCCATTGAAAATCTGCGGTTAAAAAACAAAAATGGCAATTATTTATGGATTCGACTGCTGACAACTGGTTTGCATGGTAATTATTTTCTCACATTTTGCCACAACATTACCCAGCGCAAAAAAAATGAACATATTCTGGAAAACCAATTGGGCTTTCAAAAGCTTTTGGCTGATATTTCTTCAGGTTTTGTTAATGCAACAGAAGACAGGTTTTATCTTACCATTAATAATACTTTAAAACATTGCTGCATCTTTTTCCAAGCCGACAGATCCTATGTGTTCGAGTTCGCTGATGATTATAAGTCAATGACCAATACCTATGAGTGGGTAATGCCTGGCATTGAACCCCAGATTCTTAATATTCAGAATTATGATGTAAGCAGATTTCCCTGGTGGTGGGAGCAAATGCAAAAGAAAAAGCAAATTAACATCCCTGATGTACAAAACCATTTGCATCTTTCACGTGAAGAAAAAGAAATTCTTCTGGACCAGGATATTCAATCTTTATTGAGTATTCCAATGATCAATAATGGTATCCTGATTGGTTTTCTGGGCCTTGACCGGGTAAAAGAAAAAAAAGGGTGGGCTGAAAATGAAATCAGTCAGTTTAATGTTCTGGCTGAAATTTTGTCCCGTGTATTTGCCAAACAACGAGCGGAAAAAGCATTGAAAAAAAGTGAAAACCGGTATCGTCTGCTCGCAGAAAATGCAAGGGATATTATTTACCGCATTCAGGTAAAACCTGATTTTTACTATGAATATGTAAGCCCTTCAACAAAAGATGTGCTGGGTTATGGACCGGAAGCATATTACAATAATCCTGATTTTTTTGCCAAAATAGTACATACGGATGACAGCATAAAGCTTGAAAACATTTTTCGAAAACCGGAGTTTTTTAAAGAAACCGTTCAACTGCGCGTATTTCATAATACCGGAAAGATTGTATGGATTGAACTAAAAAATGTACCCGTTTACTCAGCACAAAACCGTCTTATTGCTTTTGAAGGTATTGCCAGAGATATTTCCGCCCTCAAGCATTCAGAGGAAAGGCTAAGGGAACTGAATTTTCAACTTACTGAAAAAACCGAAGCACTCGAAATTTTAAACAGTTCACTTGAGCAACGAATAAATGAAGAAGTAGAAAAAAACCGCAACCTGGATCATATGATGGCACTTCAGGCCAGGCAGGCAGCTTTGGGCGAAATGATTGGCAACATTGCTCATCAGTGGAGGCAACCCCTTAATCTTTTATCCCTTGCCATGTATGACCTCGAGGATACTTTCGAATACCAGGAACTGGACAAGAAATACATGGATGCAAGTATGAAAGAGATCCATGGAATCATTCAGCAAATGTCTCAAACCATTGATGATTTCAGAAACTATTTCAAACCCCAGAAAGAAAAAACGGTGTTTTATGCCAGGGAAGCCGTAAACAGCGCTCTTGATTTTATGTCTCCCTATTTTGTTAATGCGAAAGTTAAGATACAGAAAGACCTGCCAGATGAGGTTAAGATACTCGGTTATTATGCCCAATTTGAACAGGTTGTGATCAATATACTGAAAAATGCCATGGATTCTGTTTTAAATTTTGACCCCGAAAATCGCATTATTAAAGTGAAAGCAGCGCTACATGACGAAGAAAACTCTTATGTTGAAATAATGAATACAGGTAATCCAATAAAAGAAGAAGATATAACAAAGATTTTTGATCCTTATTTCACAACCAAACCGGAAGGGGAGGGGCTGGGACTAGGTTTGTATATTGCTAAAATAATTATTGAAAAAAACATGGAAGGGAAGATTTCTTTTGAGAACGTTAGAAATGGAGTTAGGTTTATTCTCATTTGCAAAAACGGAGAGAAAAACAAAAATAAATAATACTACGGATTTTTTATGTTGCTCATCAAAAAGTTAACTTTTACAGATTTTAAACAGATCCTAAGCGATTAACAATAAGTCTATCATGTTTTTTTTTACTCCTCCATCTCTGATACAAAAGCTAAGTAATAACTTCCTTCATTGGAAGATTAAAACATTGGATAAAAAGGTGTTTCTTAGCTTCGACGATGGACCTACACCAGGTTTAACTAAAGAAATCCTGAGTTATTTAAATCAATACAATGCCAGGGCAACCTTTTTTTGCACGGGCAAAAAGGCCAGGGAAAATCCAGACCTTATTCAGAAAATCCTTGAAAATAATCATTGTCTCGGGAATCATACCTACCACCATCTGGATGGCTGGCGTTGCTCTACAAATAAATATGTAAAAGATGTGATGCAATGTGATCAGGTTTTTCATTCCTCACTGTTCAGACCCCCTTATGGTCGAATAACTCCAGCTCAGATAAAACAACTGAAAAAAAAATTTGATATTATAATGTGGTCCCTAATGAGTTATGATTATCATCCCCGAATGTCTCCTGAGAGAAGTTTAAAGAAATTAAATTCAATAACAGATAATGGCTCTATTATTTTGATGCACGATTCTTTAAATGCAAAGCATAATCTAAAATATATTTTACCTGCTATGATTGAGAACTTGGCAATAAAAGGTTATAAGTTCGAACGACTGGATCAGGAATTTTTATATGAAGAAGATAATCAAAGCCCTAAATAAAAAGGCTGCTCCGGTAAGGGGAAATGGAATTGAAGACAAAAGGGAAATTGGGGAAATCTTCAGGGGGATACCGAAACAGCCAGAAGATAAACAAAAGGAACGACTTGTGTTTAATCATTACAAAAATAAATATAAACTTTAATTAATCCAAATCTAAATTAGTCCATAAAGGCCATATAGACTGTCATTCTTTAAAAATCATTAAGATTTGGTAAAATATGATAATTTTGCCAATCATTTCGGCGTTGTAGTGAGGGTCAAAGAAATGAATATTTTCCTGATTTATGATAAAAAAATCTATTTTCCGGCGCATTATATTAGCAATACTATTTGCACTGATAGCAGGAGCATGTGCCAATATTGTTGCCCCAACTGGCGGCCCGATTGACGAAGACCCTCCGGTGGTCCTCAGAAGTACTCCCCCAAATTACTCAACACATTATAAAGGACAGGACGTAAGAATTTTTTTTGATGAATTTGTTGAGCTAAAGAACTTACGTCAGAATTTGCTCGTTTCTCCCCCTCTTGCAAAAGACCCTGAGGTTAGAGTAAGAGGCCGTTCAATAATCATGTCAGTTGAAGATACCCTTGCACCTAATACTACCTATAACTTTTTCTTCGGGGAATCTATTGTAGATATTACGGAAGGCAATCCAATCCCCAATTTCCAGTTTGTGGTTTCAACCGGCAGTTATGTCGATTCACTTTCTGTTGCAGGCAGTGTAGTGAATGCTCTTACTCTTGAACCTGAAGAAGGGATTTTTGTCATGATGTACGATGATGTCTTTGATTCAGTACCCATGCTTGAAAGGCCGGTATATTTATCAAAAACTGATAAAGATGGTAATTTCTTTATCAGCAATATGCGGGATGGCGAATATCTTATGTTTGCCCTTAAAGATATGAATTCCAATTACCTGTATGATAACCCTGATGAAAAAATTGCCTTCCTGGATAGCCTCGTAAGACCTGAATATGCTGGCCTGATCAGGACAGGTTTACCCGAAGAAAGTTTAACCGGAGAAGGTGATACGATAAATTTAAATGATACACTGTCAAGAGAAAGAATCAGCCAGGATCTTATATCTGAAAATGATACGGTTCATCTTTCTGATACTTTAGCTATAATGCCTGAAAAGAAAATAACACATTATCAGCTATATCTTTTTCAGGAGAAAGACACAACGCAGCGACTTTTATCAACCAGCCTTGTTCGTAAAGGAAGAATTGATTTGGTTTTCAGGATACCCCCAGACTCCGTCATTTTGGAAGATTACAGGGAGCCCTTACCTGATCAATGGCTCATTAAAGAGTCAAATAAACGAGGTGATACTATCAGCTTTTGGTTTACTGATATTGAACGGGATTCACTTTTCTTAAAGGTTTTTGACAGGGAAAGACTTATTGATTCAACAAGGGTTTCTTTGGTGCCAAGAGTGCAAAGAGGCCGCGGAGCTCCACGCGAGGAAGAGCCAGCCGCATTAAGTATAAGCACACCTACCGTTTCTGCACGTAAGCATGATTATTACAAAAGATTTACACTTTTAAGCCAGACGCCCATTCGTTTTTTTAATCCTGATTCTGTTGAATTCTTTATCAATGACACCATACCCGTGCAGCTGGATTTTGAATTTACTGACCCGGCCAATAGAAGACTAGAGCTAACTCAGCTTTTGGAGTCTGACACAACTTACCGGATTTTTATCCCACCTGGATCAATGGAGGATATTTTCGGGAATACCAACGATACACTCAGATATAGTTTTCGTACAACTTCACCGGAAAATTACGGAGCAATCCTGGTTAACCTGCAATTACCGGATAAAGGGGATGACCAGGAATATATTCTGGAGTTGTTAAATGACAAATGGGAACGGGTGTCGGAAAAAATAATTTCCGAAAACCGGATATATCGATTCGAACATCTGCCGGCTGCACATTTCAGGATTAGGCTTGTTCATGACCGAAATAAAAACGGGGAATGGGATACAGGTAGTTATCTTGAGGGGATACAGCCTGAAACTGTTTTTATTTACCCGGATAGAGTGCAAACTCGCATTAACTGGGAAGTGGAGGTTTTGTGGGATGCCTCCCCTGACTAAGTCCTGTTTTTCAGTTATTTCAGCCATAAATAGCAAACCTTTGTTATTTTATTAACAATGTTGAGCTAATGTGCATATATTTCCTGTTTTCTCTCTTTTTTAATGGTATAAATCCATAACTTTGCGCCTGATTATAGCCCGTTATCAAATTAATGAATCAATAAAGTATCAGATGAAACCTCCATGATTACGCTTTAAACACTCACGAGGATAATTATTTGGAAAACCAATTGTCAATCAGCGTAATTAAGAAATATCGGAGGTTCCATCTGACCTATTTAACCAAATTGTGAACAGATGAAACTAACACATATTGAGCATATTGGAATTGCTGTAAAAGATATTGAATCTTCAATAAAATTTTATGAAGAAGTATTGGGTCTGAAATGCTACGCCATTGAAGAAGTAAAAGACCAGAAAGTGAAAACTGCTTTTTTCATGCTGGGCGATACAAAAATTGAACTTCTGGAATCTACCGACCCCGAGGGACCTATTGGAAGATTTATTGAGAAGAAAGGAGAAGGAGTGCATCATATTGCATTTGCAGTTGAAGGAATTGAAAGTGCTTTATCAGAGCTTAGCGAAAAAGGTGTACAGCTTGTTGACCAGCAACCCCGGAAAGGAGCTGAAGGCCTTGATATCGCCTTTTTACATCCCAAATCAACAGGTGGTGTACTTACCGAGCTGTGCGAAAACAAAAACAAATCTTAACATACAAATCAGAACCTTTTATGTCGTTTGAAAGAAAGATCAGAGATTTACTCGAGAAGCGGGAGCTGGCCAAACTCGGTGGTGGTCAGAAGCGTATAGATGCCCAGCACAAAAAAGGGAAACTAACCGCCCGCGAGCGTATAAACCTATTACTTGATGAAGGAAGCTTCGAAGAGTTTGACATGTTTGTTACTCACCGTTGCACTGATTTCGGTATTGAAGGGCAAAAAATTTATGGCGATGGTGTAATAACAGGTTTTGGCACGGTTGATGGCCGCCTGCTATATGTTTATGCCCAGGATTTTACGGTTTTTGGTGGTTCTTTGTCGCTGGCATATGCTGAAAAGATCTGTAAGGTGCTGGATAAAGCCATGAAAGTAGGAGCGCCTGTTATCGGACTCAACGACAGCGGAGGGGCACGTATACAGGAAGGGGTGAGCAGCCTGGCGGGCTATGCGGAGATCTTTCAGCGCAACATCAATGCTTCGGGTGTTATACCCCAAATTACCGGGATTTTTGGGCCCTGTGCCGGTGGTGCAGTATATTCACCTGCCCTTACGGATTTTATCCTGATGACAAAAGAAAACAGCTACATGTTTCTTACGGGGCCCAAGGTTGTGAAAACTGTAACAGGCGAAGTGGTAACAGATCAGGAACTGGGCGGCGCAATGACCCATGGCTCCAAGTCGGGAGTTGCACATTTTGTTGCAGATACTGAAGAAGAGGGACTCATGCTCATAAGAAAATTGCTGAGCTTTTTACCCCAAAATAATCTCGAGGATCCGCCACTGGCACCCAATGATGACCCAATTGACCGCCTTGAAGACGATCTTAATGTCATTATTCCGGAGAACCCCAATAAACCCTATGATGTTAAAGATATTATTTATGCGGTAGTTGATTACAATGAATTTCTGGAAGTTCAGCGTAATTATGCTCCCAATATTATTACAGGTTTTGCACGTTTCAATGGCATGCCCGTTGGAGTCGTTGCCAATCAGCCCAAATACCTGGCGGGGGTTCTTGATATCAACGCATCCCGGAAGGCGGCAAGGTTTGTTCGTTTCTGCGATGCCTTTAATATTCCACTGGTTACCCTGGTAGATGTGCCCGGTTTCCTTCCAGGTACTGTACAGGAATTTGGTGGCATTATACTTCATGGGGCTAAATTGCTATATGCTTATGGCGAAGCTACTGTACCCAAAATAACCATTGTACTTCGCAAAGCTTATGGTGGTGCTTATTGTGTAATGAGTTCAAAACATCTTCGCGGCGATATCAATTACGCCTGGCCCATGGCCGAAATCGCTGTATTGGGTCCCAAGGGAGCTATCGAGATTCTCAGAAGTAAGGAAATCAAGGCTATTGAAAATGATGAAGAACGTTTGAAATACGTTATAGATAAGGAGAATGAGTATCTTGAAAAATTTGCTACACCTTACAATGCTGCAAAATACGGATATATTGACGATGTTATTGAACCTCGAAACAGCCGGTTCAGAATCATCAGGGCATTGCAATCGATGGCTACCAAAAAAGATGTGAATCCTCCCAAAAAGCATTCAAACATACCCTTGTAATACCTCATTCATTATGATGTATAATATAAATTATATTACTCAACAGGTAGAAAGTGGCAGTGCAAATGCAGCTGATGAATTTTGCGTATTTGCACAGAACGACCCCTATGGTGCGCTGATGGCAATCCTTGGGATGAGCTTCGTTTTTCTGATCTTACTCATGCTTTTTGCTGTTTTTTCAACTACACCCAGGATTTACACCCCGGAGTTTAAGGCATGGCTGAGTTCGCTCTGGTCGCGAAGAAAAATGATGAAAGCACCTGAACCGGAAGAGGATGCCAAATTACACAAACCGGAAGTCCTTAGCGGCGAAGTAAATGCTGCCATCGCCGCTGCAATACACCTTTATCGTTCTGAACTTCACGATTATGAAAATACCGTACTTACCATAAACAAGGTTTCGCGGACATATTCTCCCTGGAGCTCAAAGATTTACGGATTAAGAAACATTCCCAAGAACTAACGGATTACAGCAAAAAATGCTGTAGCTTCTGAAAAAGAGAAAAGCAATGAAGAAGTATAAATTCACAATACATGGAAACCAATATGATGTTAGTATTATCAACGTAGAAGATAACATCATAGAAATGGAAGTAAATGGTTCCAATTATAGTGTTGAAGTGGACAGATCCATTCAACCGGTAAAAACACCTAAGCTTGTAAGGGCACGTGCTGTACCATCTACCGATACCACTCCTTCTGAGGGCACCGGTACCAGAGTAAGCAAAGGTGTTGGAACCATAAAAGCTCCTCTGCCCGGAGCGGTTATTAATATTCATTGTAAGGTTGGCGATAAAATTTCGATGGGGCAGAAACTCATAACTCTTGAAGCCATGAAAATGGAAAATAATATTGATTCAGATAAGGAAGGAACGATAACTGCTATTC
Organism: Bacteroidota bacterium; assembly: GCA_007693555.1. GTDB lineage: Bacteria > Bacteroidota > Bacteroidia > Bacteroidales > UBA7960 > SKVR01. Next base: position 70,939 of record REDJ01000071.1, on the reverse strand, counting down.
TCGTTTACCCGGGACAGTCAGTTATGGAAGGTGATGTAATGATTGAAATAGGATAGGAGATAAACTATGGATTTAGGTACTTTTGAATTCATTTCACAACAGTTATCCGAATTATACGGGTATACAGCTTTTGCCAATGTTGGCTGGCGGCACCTGGTGATGATATCTGTCGGTCTTTTCTTTATTTCATTGGCCATTATCAAGCATTACGAACCTCTGTTACTCATACCCATTGGATTTGGAATTATTATTGGCAACATACCCTTCGATCTTACCGCTGATCTGCAAATCGGGATATACGAAGAGGGCAGTGTTCTTAATATGCTTTACCAGGGTGTGGAAAGGGGTTTTTATCCTCCTCTTATCTTTCTCGGAATCGGGGCAATGACCGATTTTTCATCTCTGCTTTCAAAACCCAAGCTGGTTCTTTTGGGTGCAGCTGCACAATTTGGTATTTTCGCTGCATATTCATCATCTCTTATGCTGGGCTTTACACCAGAACAGGCTGGTGCGATTGCTATAATTGGTGGTGCCGACGGCCCGACAGCCATCTTCCTTTCATCGAAACTGGCGCCTGAATTTGTCGGGCCTATTGCCATTGCAGCCTATTCTTATATGGCCCTGGTTCCTGTGATTCAGCCGCCTGTCATGCGTCTTCTTACCACCCCAAAAGAGAGGCTCATCCGTATGAAACCTCCACGTGCCGTGCCCAAGCAGGAAAAAATTCTTTTCCCGATTATCGGTATGCTCCTTACAACCTTCATTATGCCCACGGCATTGCCTCTGCTGGGAATGTTGTTCTTCGGAAATCTTTTGAAGGAAAGTGGTGTTACCAACCGGCTGGCCGAAACGGCAAGATCCTCGCTCATTGATATTGTTACCATATTCCTTGGACTTACAGTGGGTGCATCCACACAGGGTGATGTATTTATTACCCCGCAATCAATGATGATCTTTGGACTGGGTGCTGCATCCTTTATTATAGCAACATTCAGCGGTGTATTATTTGCCAAGGCTATGAATATTTTTTCTTCTGAGGGAAATAAGATAAATCCTCTCATAGGAAACTCAGGTGTTTCTGCTGTTCCTGATAGTGCGAGGGTTTCGCAACATGTTGGATTGGAATATGACAAAACCAATCACCTGCTTATGCATGCAATGGCGGCCAACGTTTCAGGTGTAATTGGCAGTGCTATTGCAGCCGGTATTTTATTGAGTTTTCTTACTTAAGCTTTATTTAATAACTATTCCTGCAATTCCCAGCTTGCACCTTCTTTACCGTCTTTTACTGCTATTTTTAGTCCGGCAAGTTCATCCCGGATTTTATCAGAGGTAGCATAGTCTTTTTGTTCTTTTGCCTGTTGCCTGATATCCAGAAGTATTTTCATAATTCCGTGCAATATAGTCTGGGAAGTATTTTTTCCTGAATCTGTTTCTGATTTTAGTCCTAAAATCTCTGTCACAAAATTTCGGAATACCCTTTTAAGAATTTTCAGGTCATTTTCAGCAATACTGTCTTTTTTGTCGTTCACAGAGTTAATTATTCTTGCGGTATCAAATAAATGAGCTATGGCAACAGGACTATTAAAATCATCATTCATAGCATCATAGCAATCACTTTCCAGTTTGGAGATATCAACTGAAGATTTAGCAGAGGGTTGCAGCTTATTGAGTGTGTCCATGGCTTGAAGCAGTCTCTTTAGTCCTTTTTCAGCCGCTATGAGTGCTTCATTACTGAAATCCAGTGTGCTGCGGTAATGAGCTTGCAGGATAAAGAAGCGGATTGTCATAGGGCTGAATGCTTTTTGCAGTGCCTTATGCTCTCCAGAGAAAAACTCCCGCAGGGTTATAAAGTTACCCAGCGATTTTCCCATTTTCTGACCGTTGATGGTGATCATATTGTTATGCATCCACAACTTTACGGCGTCTTTACCCTGCGCTGCATTGGACTGAGCTATCTCACATTCATGATGTGGAAACAGCAGGTCCATACCTCCGCCGTGAATATCAAAAACTTCGCCCAGGTATTTGGTGCTCATGGCAGAGCATTCAAGGTGCCATCCCGGAAATCCTTCGCCCCAGGGCGATGGCCAGCGCATGATATGCTCAGGAGATGCTTTCTTCCATAATGCAAAATCCACACTGCTGCGTTTTTCCTCCTGACCTTCAAGATTGCGGGTATTGGCAATCATATCATCAATCACCCGTCCGCTTAATTTGCCGTAATGAAATTTTTTGTTGTATTTTTCCACGTCAAAATATACGGAGCCATTTACTTCGTATGCATATCCTGCGTTGAGAATTTGTTTGGTAAGTTCAATCTGTTCAATAATATGTCCTGACGCCCTGGGTTCAATGCTGGGTTTCTTTACATTGAGCCGGTCCATATCTTCGTGGTAGCGATCGGTGTAATATTGAACCACTTCCATAGGTTCGAGCTGCTCCAGGCGGGCTTTTTTGGCAATTTTATCCTCACCCTGCTCTGTTTCGTCATTCTCCAGATGTCCCACATCGGTTATATTTCTTACATATCTTACTTTATAACCAAGATGTTGCAAGTATCTGAAAACCACGTCAAATGTTACAGCAGGCCTTGCATGCCCAAGATGCCCGTCACCATAAACCGTAGGGCCGCAAACATAAAGACCGGTAAATGGCGGGTTCAGAGGCTGGAAAAGTTCCTTCTTTCGGTTAAGGGTATTGTATATGTATAGCTTCTTATTTTCTGGCATAATATAATCTAAAGTAATTAACAAAAAGGCAAAATTAACAAAAAGCAGCTTTAAGGTTGCCAGCCTTTTTCTTTGATAAGCTTTTTGGCTGTCTTATAACCCATATCGAAAATCTCCCGGGCACCTGAAAGGTCAAGAAGACCATAATCATCCAGGCCTTCGGGCTCAATGAACAAATCGCATTTGTCTTTGCGATCCATAGTATGACTGCGGATGTTAAGCTGGAAGGTTCTCTCCGCAATTACTTTCAGATTGTCCAGATTCTTTTTTATGCCCAGGGGATTCACACTTACTCCTATGAGTCGTTCGCATTTATTTTCCAGGGCTTCAACAGGAAAATTATTGATAAGTCCACCATCCACAAAAAGTTCATTGTTAATTTCTACAGGCGGGAAGATTATAGGTATAGATGATGAAGCTTTTACCGCAATGGCGAGCGGGCCACTGTCAAAGCAGGTATACTCGGCTGTATTCATGTTTACCGCAAAAACATTAAGTGGTATGCTTAAGTCTTCAAATTTTTGCGCTTTCAAAAGTTTTTTCAGGGTTTTCTCAAATCCTGACATATTCACAAGCCCGGTTTTGGGAATGGAAATAACCAGGTAATTAAGAAGTTTTTTAGAGGTAAGTGCTTCAAGTATCTCTTCAGGGTTTTTCCCGTCAGCATAAAGGGCGCCCACAATACTTCCGGCACTCACTGAACTGATAATGTCAGGTTTTATATCTGATTCTTCCAGCGCCTTAAGCACTCCCAGATGAGCAAATCCACGTGTGCCACCTCCGCTTAGTACGATGCCGGTTTTATAACTGGTTCCCTTATTTTTTGATTTTTTCCAGATGGCCATAGTCATTATTATTTCTCAAAATTCAAGTAAAAAATGTTTAAGTCTTAATATCGCTTATTGTATAACGATTCTGCTCAACTCCCTGGCAATAAGTGTTTTTATGCTCTCAAGGTTTTTGATGTTTTCCAGATGAATTAAAATTTGTTCTTCATCCTTCTCATCCTGAAGTATTTCTTTGTTTTTATAGATTTGTTGCTCAAGCTTTTTAAGCTTCAATGCATACAGCATCTCCACTAAGATATTTTTGATGTTATCTTCTTCTTTGTTGACGAAAATACCGTGCTTATTTTCCCATTGCTCGCTTAGTATATGCTGTGATGAAGTAAGATCGATAGCCATTCGGCTTATTGAAGGTTGCTGATGATTGAAGAAATACTGATCACTCAATGTGACATTTTGTTTCCGTGCATTTACAAATTCATTAAATATTTTCTGGCAATCCAGGTTGTCAAAAGTAATTTCGTCATCTGTTAGTTCATCAACTATATAATCAGAAACTTTGTATTTGAATTCTGTAGTTTGCCCATTCTCATCCTTTTCCTCAAATTGCACTTCGTGGTCATGAAACAACAATAAAAGGCGAATCAGTTCTTTTTCTTGTTTATCAACATGGATGCCTTTTTCAATTTGTTTGTCTGAAGTTATTTCCGTTTCATCGGGTTGCCAGCTTTGTTCTGATTTTGCTGAAGGGTCACCGGTTCTTTTTTTAAACCTTTCCCTTCGTTGTTTATTGATTTCAGCCATTAGTAGCTTTTCTTCAATCCGGAGTAAATCGCTGCTTTTCTGAACATACAATGCACGGGCTATGGGTTCAGGTATTTGTGAGATACTGAGTGCAATCTCCTTAATCAATGCTGCCTTTTTGATGGGGTCGTTTTGTGTTTCCTCGAGAAGCAGGTTGGTTTTAAAACTTATGAAATCCCTGGCATTTTTCTTTATAAACTCTTTTACCTCAGCCGGCCTGTAATTTCTGGCATAAGAATCAGGGTCTTCGCCATCGGGAAACAATACAATTTTCACATTCATCCCTTCTTCAAGGATCATATCTATTCCTCTGAAAGCTGCTTTGATTCCTGCCGGGTCACCATCGAATAAGAGGGTAATATTCGTTGTGTATCTCCTGATTAGCTTGATTTGCTCAGTTGTAAGTGATGTACCCGAAGAGGATATCACATTTTCAATCCCAGCCTGGTAAAGTGAAATAACATCGGTGTATCCTTCCGTAAGATAACAGTTATCTTCTTTAACGATGGCACTCTTGGCAAAGTACAATCCATAAAGTACCTTGCTCTTATGATAAATCTCCGATTCAGCTGTGTTGATGTATTTAGGCTTTTTTTTGTCCTGGGTAAGTATTCTGGCCCCAAAACCCAATACCCTTCCCGAAAGATTGTGAATGGGAAATGTTACCCGTGCCCGAAAAGTATCATAAGTTTGGTGGTCTTTGGTACGCACCAGGCTGCTTTTTTCCAGCAGTTCTTTTTTGTATCCATGCTTAAGGGCTTTGGATGTAAAATCGTCCCAGTTATTCAGGCTATAGCCCAGTCCGAATTTTTTTATGGTTTCAGTGGTAAAACCCCGTTCCTTAAAATAGCTGAGCCCTATGGCCTTTCCTTCTTCTGTGTTGTGAAGTGTTTCTTCAAAGTGTTTTTGAGCAAATGCGGTAAGGTTAAATAAGCTTTCTTTTTCATCCAGGGCTTCCTGTTGTTCGGGCGAAGGCTTTTCCTCTTCCACCTCAATCCCGTATTTTCCTGCCAGGTATTTAAGTGCTTCCGGATAACTGAAGTGCTCATGTTCCATGATGAAGTTCACAGCGTTCCCTCCTTTGCCGCAACCAAAGCATTTAAAAATACCCTTTGCCGGAGAAACCGTGAAAGAAGGAGTTTTTTCATTGTGGAAGGGACAAAGACCCAGCAGGTTTACTCCACGTTTCTTTAACGTAACAAAGTCTCCCACAACCTCCTCAATGCGGGCTGCATCGAATATTTTATCTATGGTTTCGGGTTTGATCACAAGGTGGAATTTTTGGCTAAATTACGAAAAATGAATAAGCAATTTTTAAATGCCTTTTATCTTAAAGATTACAATCTTTTTTAGTGTAAACCCTGTGTGCTTTTTTCTTTTGGTTAGGGCAGCTATGAAGTGCAAAACCAATAATCACTTATAGCAATATAACATGGTCATAAATTAAATACAGCGAACCAATTTAATTGGCCCGCTGTACTTTTTAGCTTTAAAAAAAGATTTTTACTTCTCCGTTATCCTGAATGCAATATAAAGTTGTCCATATGCATTTTTGCTGTCACCCAGCAGCAGGTTTGTAACATTGGTATCGGCAAGTTTCTGCAATCCGATATTGTATCTCAAACCCACCTGAATATTTCCAAAATTCATGGCAATGCCGGCACCGAAACCATAATCAAGGGTGTTGAAATTATCACGGTCTATTTCTTCTTCACCGTCAATGATTCCGGAAAATTTAACATTATTGTTGAGCAATAGTCCTGCGTATGGCCCGGCGTAAAATTCAAATATTTCAACAGGTCGGAAAACAAAGAGTAACGGTAATTCAAGGTAGTTCAGATTGAATTTTACGGTCTGGTCAATCACGCCTGTATAAGTAGCTTCTGTCCCTTTGGTTGTAAAAAGTAACTCGGGTTGAATGCCAAAGGTTTCAAGGAACATGATTTGGCTGAAAAAGCCTGCATGGTATCCGAAACGAGCGTTTTCATCATCCAGATCATCGCGGTCAATGTAAAGATTACTCATGGTAAGTCCGCCTTTGATTCCTCCGCTTACTTCCTGTGAATAAGTTTTTGAAGATATCAGAATTGAAATGATCATCAGGAATACAAAAGTTACAATTTTCATATTTGTCATAGGGTTGTATTTTTAGAATAAAATAATTGTTTTTAAAAATAGTTCACATGTCTTAATTTATCAATGTCAATGCCATGATTTAAAACATAAGTTTGAATTGTCTGGCTAAGTAACTGTAAACAATTAAGTTAATAATGGAATATCGGATTATTCGTTAAAAAGGTGACATATTTGCATGCCAAACTCATGAGCAAAATTCTCCACGATTTGTGGAATTCAGGATTTTATAATTTGGAAGAATATTCTCTTTGGCTTCATCAAAAAATTAATACAATTTTGATTACTTTCGCGTTATCAAGCTTTAATAATATTGTATAAACCAGGTGTTTTATTTAATTCAAAAACTGATATGAAGAAAACAGTAATATTGATCATTGCAGGATTTATGATCTTAACAGGTTGCAGAACCAAAAAATTGACTGAGGTTGAAACTGAGATTCCCATAAGAGCAGTTGAAGAAAGTTTTACCTTTACCCGTGAGGAGGATAGGACCCAACATGATGATCGAACCTATTTTGTAATTATTGGTAGTTTCAGGGAAAGAGAAAATGCAAATCGTTATATGCAGGAAATGATAGCAAAAGGATTTACCCCGGTAATTTTACTCAGTGAAACGGGTTTTCACAGAGTATCGGTCAATTCATACCTACTCGAAGCTGATGCAAGGAGAAGGATTTTACAAATAAGATCCGATTTCCCGGAGCATGAAGACACATGGTTGCTGATCAGGAAGGAATAAAGAATAGCGGGAGACATTATAAGGCTCCCGTTTTTATTTTAAAAAAAGAGACCCATAAAAAACGGGTCTCTTTTAAAATAAGCACCAATCAAAAAACTATCGCTAGAATTTCATTACTTTTTTATGGCTGAAATCATTTTTTCACTTTCTGCAGAAGCAACTCCCATTACATCAGCAATTACGCCACCCATCATATTTCCCATCATTGAAGTATTCATCCATGAAATATAAGTATTGCCATCAGACTTTTCGTATATAGAAACACGGCAAGGCATCATATTTGAAACAATTCTTTCCTTATCACGGCTTAAAATTTCGTAGGCATGCTCAGGATGGCAAAGTTCAAAAACTTTCATTTGAGCCACATCCTTCCCAAAATTTTTCATTGTTTCCTGCATGTCGTGAACGGTTGGGATTTTCCAACCCATTTCCAGTGCGGTTTGCTCAAAAATCTCCACAGATCTTTCAAAATTGTATTTACTTTCAGCTTCTTTCAGCATCATTCCTGGAGCTGATTTGTAAGCCAGTAGGGCAGTGAGTATAATACCTGTCAGTAATCCACCTGTAAGGAATAAAATGTTTTGTTTAGTCATAACTGTATAGTTTAATGTTTATTTATTCATTTTAGATTTTCTCATTATAAAAAGGCGATTTTTATGCCATAACAATTATATGCCTGTTAAACAGGTATATACATGATAATGTAAGCACAAAAGTTAACACATTTAGTTAACAAAAAGCATTAACTTTGCTAACCAATTGTTAACTTAAAACGTTTTATGGAAAAAGATTTTAAAGCCATTGCTGATTCCTTGCCCTGTGGACTGATAATTACTGATAATCAGTTGAATATTCAATACATGAATGAATTTGCGAGGGAAAAAATATTTTCAGGCACAAGAAACAGTATCCATGCAAATATGAGAGATCAGGTATATTATACAACAGATATGCGATTATTCAGCATGGATGATTGTATGCAAAATATGATTAATCAGGGCAAACGAGATTTTCATAAAACATTGATTTTAAAAAGCTATGGTGATGACCGCCTGGTTTATTTTTCGGTGAAAGGTTTTACACATAAAAGTTCTGAATTCTACATTTTCAATATTACAGATATTTCGGGCGAAATGGATTGTATCACCTATTCGCCGGGCACATTCGGAAAAGGTGAGTTTATCCTGAGAAAGAAAATAATCGGACATGACCCTGCAATAGTAGAAATTTACCGAATGATAAGTTTGGCTGCTGATTCTGAGGTGAATGTGCTCATTCAGGGAGAAAGTGGTACAGGGAAAGAACTTGTTGCAGATGCCATTCATGAGCTTTCAGACAGAAAAAACAAACCTCTGATAAAAGTAAATTGTGCTGCATTAACCGAAACCCTGCTTGAGAGTGAGCTCTTTGGTCACGTGAAAGGCGCATTTACAGATGCGTATAAAGATAAAACAGGGAAGTTTGAACAAGCCAATGGTGGAACCATATTCCTTGATGAGATTGCAGAGATATCTCAATCGCTGCAGGTAAAGTTGCTAAGAGTATTACAGGAAAAAGTTATTGAAAGAGTTGGTGACAACAAAACCATAAAAGTGGATATGCGGATAGTAGCTGCAACCAATAAGGATTTGCGTGAGCTCATCCGACATAATATTTTCAGAGAGGACCTCTTTTACCGTTTGAATGTGTTTAATATAAAAATGCCATCCCTGAGAGAACGTTATCTGGATATTCCTTTGTTGATAGATTATTTTGTGGAAAAGTATAACCGGACAACTTCAAGAAGTGTAAAAGGGCTCAGCAAAGAGGCAATGAAGGCATTATTGACTTATTCATGGCCGGGAAATATAAGAGAGCTCCAAAATGCCATTGAACATGCATTCGTATTGGTTCGGTCAGGATTAATAGAACTGGCGGATCTGCCGGAAGAAATCAGAAAAGGTCCTAAGGAACCGGTGGATAAAAAAGAGAGAGATCTTTCAGCCTCAGTTTATTATGCTGAAGGCTTCAGGAAAAATAAAAACAGAAGATTGACTATCAATAAAGAACAACTCATGGGTGTGCTTGAAATGAATGACTGGAACCAAACCAAAACCGCAGAATACTTGGGTATCAGCAGAGTTGCTCTTTGGAAGAAAATGAAAAAACTGGGTATATGACGAATAAAAAGTAGCAATTTAGTATAAAAGAAGTTCGCATACGAAAAATTATGCCTTCTTTTTTTTCGGGAAGTGACTCTGCATAAAATCAAGTACCATTTTATCAAATCCTTTTTTATCTTCATGATGAAAGTCAACCTCAATGGGTATGTAATAAACCGGCATATTTTTAAATACCTCAATTAATTCTGGCTTTCGAAGTCGCATGGTATCCTTTTCGGTTGTTACTATTGCTTTGGTTTGGCTATACGTGGCATTAAACTTGTCTTTTATTTTATGCAAATCTGTTATTGTAAACTGGTGATGATCAGAAAAGCGAAACTCCTTCAGAAAAGTACATTGCCTTTTCAGGTGTTCACCCAATGGAACGGGGTTTGCAATACCGGTAACTAAAAAAATTGTTTTGGCTTTTTGCATATTGGTTTCTTTCGCTTTTTCATTTACAGGTACCCACTTTCCGTATTTTATGAAAGAGAAGAAAATATGAGGGATCTCATATTTGCCAAGTTCTTTTAGCAGAAGTCTCCTGTCAAGAGGAGAAAATACAGAAGGGGTTTTTGTCACAATCAGAGCATCTGCTCGTTTTGCCCCATGCCTGAATTCACGAAGGTTCCCGGTGGGTAAAACAAAATTGCGTGTGAATATTTTATGATAGTCTGTTAAAAGAATATTCAGCCCTGGTTTGATATACCGGTGTTGAAATACATCATCCAGCAGGATAACCTGATTATCGGGTCGTTTTTCAAGGATTTTATCAACCCCCCTTTTACGGTTCTCACAAACAGCAACAAAGGCTTCAGGATATTTATAATAAATTTGCATGGGCTCATCTCCAATTTGTCTGACTGTTGATTCTTCATTTGCAAATTGGAAACCCCTTGTTTTTCTTTTATAACCTCGGCTTAGTGTAGCAACCTTATATTTGTCCTTTAAGAGTTTTATCAGGTATTCAATATGAGGAGTTTTTCCTGTGCCTCCGGTACTGAGATTGCCGGTTCCGATTAAAGCATGCTTATAGCTTTGAGAAGGAAGCAAACCCCAGTCAAAGAATTTATTTCTTAACCAGGTTATACTTCCATAGATTAAGGAAAATGGGAATAAGAAAATCCTGAAAACATTCATGGGGCCAAATATAGAAAATGAAATCAATTAATTCAAGCGCAAATCACTAATATTTAGTTTGATACGAAGTTTGCCCCTATACTTCTTTTAAAGAATGAATTTGTCTGTTTGAGGCAAAAAGCATTACGAGAATAGAAATACTTTATATTTATGAAGCAACAGTGATAGGAACCTGGGGGAAAATCAGTTTAGTTCCCGGATTGTTTCAGGCAATTTTATAACTTAGCTTAAACAAATCAGATTAACATAAAACTTAAAAAACATGAAACTAGGAGAACTGGTAAAGGCCTTTGAACAGATTGCACCATTTTCTTTGCAGGAGGATTATGATAATTCAGGCATTCAATTCGGAGATCCTGAAAAGGAGGTAAAACGTGGACTGGTTTGTATTGATATTACCGAAGAGATAATTGATGAAGCCATAGAAAAACAATGTGACCTGGTAATATCGCATCATCCATTGATTTTTCGGGGTATTAAAAAACTCACAGGGAAACATTATACCGAAAGGGCATTGATTAAGGCAATAAAGCATGATATCAGTTTGATTTCGGTGCATACAAATCTTGACAGTGTAATCAACGGAGTGAATAAAAAGTTAGCGGAAAAACTGGGATTAACAGAACTCAGGGTGCTTCAACCAAGAAAAGGGCTGTTAAAAAAACTTGTTACTTTCTGTCCGGTTGAACACGCTGAAAAGGTAAGGGAAGCAATTTTTCTGGCCGGTGCAGGACAAATTGGAGAGTATGATTGTTGTAGTTTTAACCTTGAAGGAAAAGGTTCATTCAGAGGCGGAGACAGCACAAATCCTTTTGTGGGTGAAAAGGGACAGATACACTATGAGCCGGAGATCAGAATTGAAACCATTTTACCGGATTACCTTGAAAATGCAGTTTTAAAAGCTATGCTTAATGCACATCCATATGAAGAGGTGGCTTATGATTTATATCCCCTTGATAATACTTTTGACAAGGCAGGTGCAGGTATAACAGGTAAATTACCTGAGCAAATGACTGAAAATAATTTTCTTGCCTTCTTAAAAGATCAGTTGGGAATTCCGGCTATCAGGCATAGTGAGTTTACTGGCAGAGAAATAAAAAAAGTTGCTCTATGCGGTGGCAGCGGTAGTTTTCTCATCGATAAAGCTGTGTCAGCAGGTGCTGATATTTTTATAACTGCAGATATTAAATATCATGACTTTTTTGATGTAAGGGGAAAAATGCTTTTGGCAGATGTGGGACATTATGAAAGTGAACAATTTACAAAAGAAATTTTGTATGAAATTGTTAGTAAAAAATTTACTAACTTTGCACTCCTGATTTCTGACCAGAGTACAAATCCTGTCAGATATTTCTAATTCAGCAATTCTAAAATAAAATATTGCCCTTATGGCCAAATCTAAAGCAACTTCCAGAAGCAAGAATACCACCAAAACAGAAGAACCTGAAATTGTAACCACTACATCGGCAATGGATAAAACTGCCGAGGATAGTATAGAATCGGTGGTTAAAAAGAAATTAACCGGGTTATATACGCTCCAGTTGATTGATACCCACATTGATAAAATACGTATTGTAAGAGGAGAATTACCACTGGAAGTCCAGGATCTTGAAGATGAAATTGAAGGACTTGAAACCCGTATTAATAAATTTAATCAGGAGGTTTCTGATCTTGAGATGGAAATCACACAAAAACAGAATGCGATAAAAGAAAGCCAGGAATTGGTTAAAAAATATGAATCGCAGCAAATGAATGTGCGTAATAACCGGGAATACGATTCATTGAACAAGGAAATTGAATATCAAACCCTGGAGATTCAGCTTTCAGAAAAGAAAATAAAAGAATTTACAGCAGCTATTGAAAGTAAGAAGCAATTGGTTGAGATAGCCGTTAATGAATTGGATGAACGAAAAAATGACCTCGATATTAAAAAGAATGAATTAAAGGATATCATTGAAGAAACGCAAAAGGAAGAGGAACAACTCAGGCAAAAGTCTAAAAAACAGGAAGAAATAATAGATGACAGATTGCTTGGTGCTTATAAGCGTATTCGCGCTAACGCCAGAAACGGACTTGCAGTAGTACCGGTTGAAAGGGATGCATGTGGCGGATGTTTTAACAAAATACCTCCTCAGAGACAATTGGATATTCGCCTGAACAAGAAAATTATTGTTTGTGAATATTGCGGAAGAATTCTTGTGGATACAAGTATAGTTGAAAGTATTTCTCTTTAATAACTTCTTAAGAATATAAAAGTGAAACGGGCAGGAAAAAATCCTGCCCGTTTTTCATTCAACAAGTGAATGGGGGGTAACATTTTTTATCAGAATCTGAAACCTATTGTCATCAGGAAACCATTGCGTGAATAATCATAATTGACCGGTTGTGTCAGATTTGCTGCATAAGGGTAGAAATCCTCAGAATATTGAGTAAAAAAGTAACCGAAATCAACAAAGTAGTTTCTGTCGCGAATTCCAATACCTGCACTTATTGTGTTTCTTTCCATTTCGTTAACTCCTGCCTTGTATGGGTTTGAATGATATGAATATCCTGCCCTCAGGATAATGGGGTCAAGCCTGATTTCTCCTCCCACACGAAAGATATGTTGTGCCTGAAAGTTATTGCGTATAATATTATTTTCCTGGGAAAAAGATGCTACACTGCTTCTGAGGCGCATTTGTGTAAAATCTGCATATTCATAATCAAAACTCAGTAGTCCTGATGTACCAAAAACCAATCCCAGGCTACCCAGCAATCTTAGAGGTGAGTTTAACTCATATTGATGGCGTCCGCGAGGAGAAGATTCTTCAAAATTACCAAAACTAAGATTGGATTTCATATTGGTGCGCCATCTGTCTTCAAGGCTGTAAAAAGTTGGGGTATGCACAGCTGCGCCAATTCTTATCATATCCGTAGCGCGGTAAATCATACCGAATTTAAAATTGAAACCGCTTCCTGATGTACTCAGTGTTTCTCTGTACTCCAGGGAATTGAAAAATGCATTCTCATCTGTAGTATCTTCTTCAGTATAAGTATATTCTTCCTCAAATCTTACAGTAGGAAATCCGAATGTAGCACCTAAATAAAGCCGGTTGCTGTAATTACCTCCCACAGTGAGAACCAGTTCTCTGACTGACCCGCTCGTGTTTGTTTCTCTTCTTTGGAATACATTTCCATCTTCCATATCGACTATAAACTGCCCTCCTAAGGTATCAAGCAACAGGGTTTCCCATGCAAGATTTGTTGAAAAGGGCTCAAAACCCGTTGGGTTTGCCGGGTTTATTCCTGCATCCAGAACCCGGTAAAGATAATCGGTCATCAAAGAACTTTCTGTATTGAATCCTTCGTAGATTTTTCTGTTGTTAAAGTTCAAATGGCGGTTCATCCCTAAACCAAACTGAAACCCCATCCAGCCCGATTCTTTTAATTGATTTGGATCATTGAATACCAATACAAGACCAATATTTCCTACATTAAAATCATATTTAATGTCATCGGCAAATGTTCCGTAAAAGGTTGATTCCACTTTGCTGAAATTCAGGCTCGGAGTAATTGTAAATTCATTTCCCCTGTAAATAGCGATACCTGCCGGGTTTATGCTTAATGTTGAAAAATCACCTCCGAGAGCTCCAAATGCTCCTCCGGTACTAATGAATCTAGCGGTACCACCAGGTGTCAGCAAGGAATACCTTAATGCATCTGTTTCATTTTGTGCATGGGTTACCATACTGATTCCCAGGCTTAATAATATTATCAGATATAGTCGTTGCATGGTGTTATGTTTTATTGTTAGATTTAAGATTTAAAGGATTATAGATAGGATAGTTAAAAGGTCTGAAAAAAAGCTCCCCTGAATACAAGGATTAATTGAGGGGAGCTTTATCAGTTTTATTATTATCTGTTCCTTCCGCCGCTGCTTCTTGAGCTACTTCCTGAGCTGCCACGTGAAGATGTTCCCGAAGAACCTCTTGAGGGCGAAGAAGGTGTACTTCTTACGTTGCCACCGGAAGAACTGCCTCTTGAAGAAGGACTAACCGAGGGTGTACTTCTTTGTGGAGACCTTTGCGGTGTTGCCTGTGGCCTGCTTTGCGAAGGAGACCTTTGCGGTGCGGCCTGTGGTCGACTTTGCGAAGGTGTTCTCTGTGGAGCGGCCTGAGGTCTGTTTTGTGAAGGTGTCCTCTGCGGAGCAGCCTGCGGTCTGGTTTGAGCAGGTCTTTGCTGCGGAGTTGCCTGCGGACGTGTTGGTGCAGGACGGGTTTGCGGACGTGCCTCCTGTTGTGGCTGCTGTCTCTCACTTTCGCGACCTACAGAAGCGGGTCTTTGTTCACCTGCCGGCCTTCTGTACTCCTGGTTGGAGCGAGGTTGCTGCTGGCTGGGTGGAGTATATGTTCTGGGCCTTGCTTCTGTACCCTGTGTCTCCCTTTGGGGAGTGGGTTGCTGCGGTCTGGTATACCTGGGAGTTTGCTCTCCCTGATAGCGCTCGCGGCTGGGTGCAGTATAATCTGAAGGTCTGCGTTCCGGCTGATACCTTTCCTGCTGAGTTTGCTGTGGACGGGTTGCAGTTTCTCTTTCAGGGGTTGTCTGACGCTGAGTAGTTTCAGCAGGACGTGCTTGTCTATCTACAGGTGCTTCAACTCGTTGCCTTGCATCCGAGGGTGTTACCTCTCTTTGTGTATCTCTTGCCCTGGCATCTGCAGCAACAGGAGTCTCTCCTCGTCTGGCTTCACGTGCTGCCATATTGCGGGTGCTTTCTCTGCGTTGGTCTGATGCTTCATAAATCTCAGCGAATGTTTGCTGATTATGCCTTCCTGAAACAGGGCGTGTTCCTTCTGCAACAGTGCTTCCGCTGGAGCCCCTTTGACCATAATAGTAATTGCTGGCGTCATAACTGTTATAAAAGTAGTGAGGATACCATCCTCCCCATGCACCATGATGGACTCCTGACCAATATCCGTGATGATATCCGGCCCAGTATCCGTGGTGGTGTCCGGCCCAATAGCTTCCCCAGCGAGGACCCCATCCCCATCCGTATCCATAATGTGCCCAACCCCATGGTCTGTATCCCCAGGAATAATAATGCCATGGATAATAGAATGGTAATGCACCATAACCCATATAGATACTTACACCATAGAAATGTGGATTGTAATTGTACCAGTACATATTGGTGAAAAACGGGTCGTAATAACCGAAGTATACATAGTCGCGATGGAATCTTCGAATACGCGAAGTATATGAATAGTCATAATAAGCGTGATAATAATTTTCAATTATAAATGTAGCTCCATCATCATGGTAATATTCGGTTTCAGCAGGTGGTGTTGTATACTGATAATCATTATCGGTATAATACTCATAATCATTATCATAATACACACCTGCCGGCTGGCCTTCATCTGCCGGGCTTATTTTTATAGCTTCTACACTGGTTTCATAAGCAGTTTCGGCGTAGGCTTGTGCACTGCCGGGGCTGTAATAAATGTCATCGTAAGTGCTTGCTGCATAGTAGGTTGTAGAACATGCAGTAAGAAATACGAACATTCCTGCGATTAATTTTACTAAGGTTTTCATAACTGTTTCCTCCTTGTAGGTTTGTATATTATAGTTTTTCTCTTTCCTGTCAGACTTCAAAAATAAGATTTTGTTTCCTAATATTTTCTTAAATTTGCCGCGTTATTCATACACCTTATAAGCTACAAATTTTATACCAATAATAGTATATGGCGAAAGATTTTTCAACGCGTGAAGAGAATTACTCAAAATGGTACAATGATATTGTCCAAAGAGCAGATTTGGCGGAGAATTCCGCGGTTCGTGGTTGCATGGTAATTAAACCCTATGGCTATGCCATTTGGGAACGCATGCAATCTGCACTGGACAAAATGTTTAAAGATACCGGTCATTCCAATGCATACTTTCCAATTTTCATACCAAAATCATTTTTCAGTAAAGAGGCAGATCATGTTGAAGGTTTTGCCAAGGAATGTGCAGTTGTAACCCATTACAGACTTAAAAATGACCCTGACGGAAAGGGTGTGGTTGTAGATGATACTGCTAAACTTGAGGAAGAACTTATAATACGGCCAACTTCTGAAACCATAATATGGGATACATACAGAAACTGGGTACAATCATACAGAGATCTTCCTATTCTGGTAAATCAATGGGCTAATGTGGTAAGATGGGAGATGCGAACCAGGATGTTTTTACGTACAGCTGAGTTTTTATGGCAGGAAGGCCATACTGCTCATGCCACGAAGGAAGAAGCCATTGAAGAAACACACAAAATGCTGGATGTTTATGCAGATTTTGCCGAAAACTATATGGCAATTCCGGTTTTAAAAGGTGTAAAATCAGAAAATGAAAGATTTGCCGGTGCGCTTGACACGTATTGTATTGAAGCTTTAATGCAGGATGGTAAAGCACTTCAGGCAGGCACTTCTCATTTCTTAGGTCAAAACTTTGCCCGTGCTTTTGATGTTAAGTTTACCAGTAAAGAAGGAAAACTTGAATACGTGTGGGCTACTTCATGGGGTGTTTCTACCCGGCTGGTTGGAGCAGTTATCATGGCTCACTCTGATGATAACGGACTGGTTCTCCCTCCAAAGCTGGCGCCCATTCAGGTAGTAATTGTTCCTATTTATAAAAATGAAAAACAATACCGAATGGTCTGCGAGAAAGCTGATGAGATTCGTATTGCTATGCAAAACAAAGGGTTGAGAGTAAAACTGGATGACAGAGATACACATAAACCCGGCTGGAAGTTCAATGAATATGAATTCAAAGGCGTGCCTTTGCGTATCGCAATCGGACCCAGAGATGTTGAAAATGATACCGTAGAAATTGCCCGGAGAGACACCCTCGAAAAATCCGTCTATCAGCAGCAGGATCTGCCAAACAAAGTTGAACATCTGCTCGAAGCCATACAGGATAATCTTTTCCAGAAAGCTCTTAACTTCAGGGATGCCAAAACTTTTTATGCCGATACCTGGGAAGAATTTAATGAAATTCTTGATGAGAAAGGGGGGTTTATTTATGCCCACTGGGACGGTACTGCTGAAACAGAACAAAAAATCAAGGAGGAAACAAAAGCGACCATCAGGTGTATCCCCCTGGGTAATAAAAAGCAAGAAGGTAAATGCATATACAGTGGTAAAGCTTCGGCGCAAAGAGTTATTTTTGCAAGAGCGTATTAAAAACACGCTAACCGGAAAATAACAGATTAATTATTTTTAGACAATTTCATCCTAGTTGATTCGTTTTCTGTTATAACTTTGCAGAAATAAAAGATAATCAGATCATGCTCAGGCCGGCTTTCTTAATAATTACAATGTTGTTAATCTGGAGCAATCTCCCCGCTCAGAATCCCCGTGAAGAAATCAACAAAGAACCTGAAAGGAATTATGTGATCCGTGACGATAAAGTTGACTATCTTTTAAAAGCACACCGCGAGATAAATGAAAAATCCGGGATGAACGGTTTCAGAGTGCAGATATACAGGGATTCAGGAAACCGGTCAAAACTCAGAACCGACAGGGTAAAGGCAGAGTTTGATGCAAAATTCCCAAATGTTCGTTCGTACATTTCCTATGATGAACCCTATTACAGGTTAAGAGTTGGAGATTTCAGGACCAGGTTGGATGCCTTGAGGTTTCTGAACCAAATCTCTTCAACTTACTTATCTGCTATTATAGTGCCTGATAAAATTAACTTCCCGCAACTGGAAAAAACCAATCCTGGTATACCAAAACAGGATGAGAATGAACCCTTTGAATAATAAAAAAACCGGGATGACCCGGTTTTTTTATTAGTTTTTATCTATAGCATTTAAATCTTCAAAAGCAAGTTTTAACCTTTCTTTCATGCTTTCTTCTCCTTTTCTGAGCCAGGTTCTTGGGTCATAGAACTTTTTGTTAGGATTGTCATCACCATCAGGATTGCCGATCTGCCCCTGCAGATAACCTTCATTCTTTTTATAGAAATTCTTTACACCCTCCCAAAAAGCCCATTGTGTATCAGTATCAATATTCATTTTTATCACACCATAAGAGATTGCTTCTCTGATTTCTTCACGAGATGAACCGCTACCGCCATGAAATACAAAATTTACAGGTTTTGTTCCGGTTTTAAATTTTTCTTCAATGTATTTCTGTGAGTTTTCAAGGATTTTGGGCTCCAGCCTCACGTTGCCCGGCTTATATACTCCATGCACATTTCCAAAAGAAGCTGCAACAGTAAATTTATCAGAAACTTTGCTAAGTGCCTGATACATTTGAGCTACTTCTTCCGGTTGGGTGTATAATTTCGAACTGTCAATGCCTGTATTGTCAACGCCATCTTCTTCGCCACCGGTAACTCCCAGTTCGATTTCAAGACTCATTCCTATTTTGCTCATCCGTTCAAGGTACCTGGTGCATATTTCAATATTTTCTTCCAGGGGTTCTTCTGATAAATCAAGCATATGAGAACTGAAGAGTGGCTTGCCGAATTTTTTGAAATTTTCCTCAGAAGCCTCAATCAAACCATCTATCCATGGAAGGAGTTTTTTTGCAGCATGGTCTGTGTGCATGATAACTCTTACACCATAAAGTTCGGCCATCATTGCAACATGTCTGGCACCAGATACAGCACCTGCAATAGCTGCTTTCTGGCCATCATTGCTGAGGTTTTTTCCTGCATAAAAGTGCGCTCCACCATTTGAAAACTGAATAATTACCGGCGAATTTACTTCCTTTGCCGCTTCCAATACTGCATTTACTGAGTGTGTGCCGATTACGTTTACCGCAGGCAGTGCAAATTGATGTTCCCGGGCTATTTTAAACAACTCCTGAACTTTATCACCGGTTACAATTCCGGGTTCGATGTTCTTCATTAAGTTAGCTGCCATTTTCTTCCTTTTTAAGATTTTAAAACTGAATTTGAAAAGCATTTTGCTTTCCATTAATAATTTCCAAAATTACAAAAATTGATGCAAAAGCCTGTTTCCTTAATCAATTTATTTGCCACAAAAAAAATGAACCGCCGGATGAATAAATAAGATTTAATAGGTTGTTAAATCAGAAAATTAAATATGCATTTTGAATTATTATTAGTAACTTCAAAGTAATTTATGTAATAAACCATCCTGGGCAGACATTTTTATTGATATGTTCAAAGTTTTAATTGTTGACGATGATGTTGGGTTTTGCAACATGCTGAAATCATATTTAACAAGGAAAGGATTTCAGGTTGATGAGGCATTTTCTTATCAGGAAGCCATAAAGCTTTTATCTGACAGAAGGTATGATGCCATTTTAAGTGATTTCAGGTTGCCGGATAAAAGTGGTTTTGAACTTTTGAAAGATATAACCACCAAAACCCCTGATTCTCTTGTCATCATAATGACAGCATATGCTGATATAAGAATGGCTGTAAAAGCCATCAAGCTCGGAGCTTATGAATATGTAACCAAACCTGTTAATCCTGATGAAATATATCTGTTTTTGAAAAATGGTTTGAAAACCTCAGTAATATCCTCTGGACCGCCATCTTTGAAGAGTTCCAATGACAATAAAAGTACAAAAGTCCTTGAATATGTTTTTGCAAACAGCCCCGAATCGCTCGCAATACATAAATATATTGATCTGGTAGCTCCAACAGATATGTCTGTGATTATCCAGGGTGAAAGTGGAACGGGTAAAGAATACATTGCCAGAAAAATACATGCACAGAGCAACAGACATGATTTCCCGTTCGTAGCGATTGACTGTGGAGCATTATCAAAGGAACTTGCAGGAAGTGAGTTTTTCGGCCATATCAAAGGTTCTTTTACAGGTGCGCTCAATGATAAAATCGGACAGTTTGAAGTAGCAAATGGTGGAACACTTTTTCTTGATGAGATAGGAAATTTATCTTATGAGGTTCAGGTAAAATTATTACGTGCCATACAAGAAAGAAAAATAAAGAAAATTGGGAGTAACAAGGATATTTCGGTCAATGTTAGAATTATTACTGCCTCCAATGAAGACCTGGCTAAGGCAGTTAAAAACGGATCATTTCGTGAAGATCTTTACCATCGGCTTAATGAATTTTCTGTTTTGGTCCCTCCATTGAGAGAAAGGAAGGAAGATATAGTTGTTTTTGCTGAGTTTTTTCTCAAAAAGGCTAATGAAGAACTGGGACGAAGTGTAAATTCAATACCGGATGATATAATGGATCATTTTTACAGGTATACCTGGCCCGGAAATATAAGAGAAGTGAAAAATGTAATAAGAAGAGCTGTGTTGCTTTCAATTGATGATAAAATAACAGTGGAATCACTTCCGCATGAAATTATATTTTCAGATTTTTTAAAGCAGGATATGCTTACAGCTAATAATCATGATTTGAAAAGTCATACAGGTCATACAGAAAAGGAAGTAATTATTTCAACATTGGAAAAAGCAAAGTTTAATAAATCGAAAGCAGCAAGAATACTTAATATTGACAGGAAAACACTTTATAATAAAATTAAACAATATGGGATTTCATTGGATTAATGATTTTTCAATGCATGATGCCTGCTTTTGACCTGATAAAATGTGTATTTAATCCCTGAATTCCACATAAAATGTAGAATTATTCCACACTTTTGTTTTTAATAAATCATATCTAATATAGCCGATGTGGATATAAAATGAGATAAATACTTGTTTTTCAGCTAAATGAAAAACAGACAGATGAAAGTAAGTTTATTGGCACATTTTTTTCAGAATATTAGATTAATAATTTCCCCTAAATTATTACATAAATTTCCCTTTTGTTTTCCTCGGCCGACAGTTCCCCGCTGTCGGCTACTTCTTTTTATGAACCCATATATTTTTTATTTAATTTTATAGTGTTCTTCAGATATTATATATGCGAAATGAAAAAAATACGTTATTACTTATCTTAAATCAATATTGTGTTTAAAATTTTAAGTTAATTTCAATCATTAGCATTATTACATGATTATTTGAATTTATAAAAGTCGGTTTCTTTTTGTAAAATATAAAATCAATTATTTAACCAAATGCCTCTAGAATGAAAACCAGAAAGAATTTTAAAAATGCAGCTTTTTCTGCTTCTCAAATAAAATCTTTGGCAGAAAAAATGCTATTAATGCCATTTATTGTGAGCCTTTTCTTATTGGGAATAGTTTCCTGTGACAGGGGAGAAGAAGAAAGGCAACGACTTCAGGAAGAAAACCGGCAATTAAAAGACCAACTGGAGGTTAATCACGAAAACATTGAATCTTATTTTACAGAGTTGAATCAGATTGAAGAGAACCTGCGCCTTATCAAAGAAAGAGAAGAAGTTATTGCAGGTGAAACTTCAAGAGATTTAGAATTGGGAATAAGCCAGCAGGATAGGATTAATCAGGACATTAAGCTCATAGGTGAATTGATGGAAAAAAATCGTTTGTTGATTGCCAACCTTAACAACCGAGTTCGAAATTCTGATCAGCGAATAGCCGGTTTTGAGCAAATGGTAGCCCGGTTAAATCAATCCATTGAGGAGAAGGAAATCGAGATCCATATGTTAAGAGATCAATTATCCAAAATGAATCTGCAGGTTGATTTTCTAACTGCAAGGGTTGACACACTTGAAAGAGAAAGGGAAATGAAAAGCCGGATGCTGGAGCAGCAGATTCTGGAGATGAATACAGCCTGGTTTGCAATGGGCTCGCGACGTGAATTGATTGACAATAATGTTATTTCAAGAGAAGGAGGGTTTTTGGGTATTGGAAGAACAAACAGACTGAAATCAGAATTAAACACGGATTTCTTTACAAGGCTGGACATTAGTCGTGATTTTGAAATAACCATTGCAGGTGAAAACCCGGAATTGATTTCCTCACACCCACCTGAGTCATATGAATTTATAGCAGATGAAGGTGAGCTTATTTTAAAAATAAATTCTTCCGAAAAATTCTGGGGCACCACAAAGCACCTGGTGATTCAGATTAGGTAAATAAAGGATGTAAAATATAATTAAGGAAGCAGGCAGTATCAAAAGTTCATAATTGCTTTTGATACTGCTTTTCTTTAAAAAGTAAGTTTAAAATCCACTTAACTCCATAGTAACTGTAGGAATCAGCAGGAGAAATCCAAGGATTATCAAGGTTACAATAAGTGGCCAAACCCATCTTACCCATTTATCGTAAGGTATCCTTGCTACTCCCAGAACTGCTATGAGTACTCCTGATGTGGGGGTAATCATATTGGTAAATCCATCACCAAACTGAAATGCCATAACCGTTGCCTGACGCGAAATTCCAATTAAATCGCTGAAAGGAGCCATTATGGGCATTGTGATAGCTGCTTTGGCAGAGCCCGAGGGTATAACTACATTAATGATAGTTTGAATAACATACATAATACCCACTGATGCTACATTCCCGAAATTACCAAGCGATCTTGACAGGCCGTAAAGAATTGAATCAATAATACCTCCGTCATCCAATACTACAATTATGCCGCCGGCCAGTCCTACAATAATTGCGGCCGACATTATGTCCTTAACTCCCTCCAAAAACATTTTGGCAATATCATCTGCTGATTTATCAATTGCAAGTCCGCTGGCAATCCCCATGGCCAGAAACAAAGTTGCAATTTCCATAACATACCAGCCATATCCCATTACGCCTACTATAAGAAAGATAATTGTATATCCCAGCAATAATAAAATGAAAAAGTGAACAGATTTTTTAAGCGTAATTACACCTGCTATTGCAAAAATGACGCTGAGAAGGGGTAGTATCCAGAAGGTGAAAGAACCGGCTCCCACTGTAAGGGTAGTTACCGGGTAAATTACTGAAAAAATAACCAGTGAAAGCAGGACAGCCCCATAAACTATCCAGGCCATGGTGGGTGTGTAGTAGGTAATTTCAACGGATTCAGTCTGTCCACGCTTTCTCCAATAAGAATCTTCTTCATACATTATTGAAGATTGTGGGTTTTTACGAACCTTTTTTGCATAACGTAACACGAAAAATATACCCACTATATTAATTACTACCCATGCAAAAATCCTGTATTCAAAACCCGAGAAAAGCGGCAGCTCTGCCAGTCCCTGTGCAATACCTATGGTAAAAGGGTTGAGTATTGCTCCTGCAAACCCCAGATGCGCAGCAATATATACCATACTGACTCCCATAAGCGAATCATATCCCATTGAAATTGCCAGAGGTATAAGTATAATAACAAAAGCAATGGTTTCCTCACTCATACCAAATATGGCCCCAAAAATGCTGAAAAGTATCATAATAAGCACAATGATGATATTGTCAACCCCCAGTTTGCGCATGACTGCATTATTTTCCAGTTTTCGGGTAAATTTCAGGAACGCAAATATGCCCACATCAATGGCTTTGCTTTGGTTCATTATCCAAAATGCACCACCAATCATCAATATGAAAATGATAATATTACTTTGTCTTACAAATCCATTAAAAAGAGCTGAAAAAACCTGCCATGTCTGAATCTGGCTGTTAAAACTTTCTGCATAGGGTTCTGGAAGATTTTCTTCGTAAAAAAACACCAGTTCGGTTTTTTCTTTCCCATCAATAGTTTTGGTAACCTCTACATATTTACCGGGAGGAATTATCCAGGTCAGGATAGCCGAGATAACAATAATACCAAAAACAATTACATAAGTATGAGGAACTTTCTTTAACATATTTCAAATGGAGGTTTTAGTGGATAGAAAATGTTTCGCCCGGCAGATAAATGTCTACATTAAGGTTTCGTGCCCCAAGCTTGTTATTTTTTTTAATATGGGATTTCTTGGGATTGCTGAATACCATAACCTGTGAATTTCCTACAACTTCAGCTATTCCTTGTTTTACAAATATTGCGGTAGATTCATCGATACCTATTCCTATCAATTCAGGATATTCTATTACAGCAGTAAAAAGCCTGTTGTGCCTGCTTCTCCATACGAAATGCTGGTCGATAATAGCCGTGTTGATTAATCCCAGACCACGGGCAATTTCCATGTTTTCTGATTCTATGGTGCGAAATGTTGCTGAATAATCCGGATAACGTAATTCGTCACCGGTTATCATTTTTTCGCTCATAACGGCAGCACCGGCACTTGTTCCGGCTATCATTGCCCCTGCATTGTAGGCGGTCCATATAGCATGCTCAATTTCATTTTCACCAGCAATAGACATGAAACGATTTTGATCGCCACCACTGATGTAAATCAGCGATGCATTTTTAAGGGAATCAATCCAATTTGCAGGGGGAGTTTCATCAGGCAAAAAGTTGAACCCGGCAATATTTTCAATCCCATTCTTTAAAAACTGCTCCGATGCCCAGATGATTGCAGAATCGGGTACAGCGCTTGACATGGGTAAAATAACCACATAACCGCCGTTTCTTAATCCTGCCTCATCTATCATGCGATTTACCAGATGATCGGGGCGACTGCCACCACCTATAATGAATAAGCAGCCTTCTGTTTCATGAGTGTTGATAGCTGATTGCTCAACAGGCTGTTCGCAGGAGAACAGAAAAATTATTACAATAATTAATGCCAGAAATAATTTCATAAATAATGATGGTTAAAAGAGAAAAAGCCAGACCTGCTGGCTTTTTCTTTTGTCAGAAAGAAAGGATTATTCAATCGCATATATTTCAACTTCTTCAACGATAATTCTGTCCATATCGGTCACATTAAAATGCCTGATTGCCAGATATACAACCTGGCCTGCATACTCAGAAATATCAATGTTTCTTTCAAGACCTACCCAGTTTGGGGTATCTTCGGTAAATGTTTCTTCGAATAGCAACACAAAATTCTCAAGGTTGTCACTTCCAACAGCAATGAATACGCCATAATGTTCCTGTCTGAACATGGGTGTGGAGGCAGTTACACCCACATTACACCTAAAGGTAATAGTGGCTTCGTCACTGAATTGTGTCAGGTTTATTTCCGGGGTTATGAGCCAGTTGTCTGGTTCCAGGGGTCCGGTATCAGATGTCCATGACTGGCTTCGCATGGATAGAACTCCCTGACGTTCGCCAACATACCAGTTGAAACCGTCACCATCATTGTCAATGGCTTTCCATCCTTCAGGTGCCCATGTATCTTCATCAGTAAAATCAATCCCTTCATTAAAATCTTCAAACAGAATTTCAATTTTACCAAAAGTCAGAGAAGTACTTTTGGTTAATTTATTGTAATAAACATCATTAAGCGGCTCCACTGTAAGTGAAACATAATAACTGCCGGATTGGGTATAGGTAACCGAAGGATTTGCTTCGGTTGAGGTTTCATTATTACCAAAGTCCCAAAAATAGGATTGGGCAAGAATTGACTTATTTATGAACTGAACTTCATAATGTTCAATTCCTTCCTCTTCGTCTACAACGATTACATTTATTTCGTAATCAAAATCTGCCTGAGTACTGGCCGGAGGCACTTCAAAACCTTCATCTTTGCATGCGTATAGCATGAGTGCCAGCATAATCAAGAAATTCAGACTATAATAATTAAATTTTAACGATTTCATAGGTGTTTTGATTTTGATAAATTAATAACCTTCATTCTGATACATCCCGGGGTTGTCATTAGAAATGATTTCTGCCTGTGGGATGGGGAACAGGGTCTGGTTTATACTTGTAACATTTTCCAGAACCTCTATGGCCCTGCCGGTTCTTACAAGATCAAACCAGCGATGACCTTCAAAAGCAAATTCTTTTTGCCTTTGAGATTCAATCTCAATTGCAAGAGCAGTGTAGCTGGTCATGTTTGCAGGTGTTAATCCGGCTCTCACCCTTATCTTGTTTATATCACTCAGAATTTCATCGGTGTTACCCTGTAAAAGTGTAGCTGCTTCAGCTCTGATAAGATACATTTCAGCAAGCCTGAGAACATAAACCGGGTCTGTACCTGATGCAACATCATTAAATTTTACCACATATGGGTTATTGCCGGCCATATCAATAGAAATATCTTTTCTCAAGTCATCGGGATGAAATGAGTTCATATAAAAATCAGTGGGTGCAAATTCATACCTGCCTGCAAGTGATGTGTGCGCAAAGTATCGGGCAATAAGGTTTCTGTCCTGTTCATTGTAAGATACTTCAAAAATAGATTCACTTGTGGGTTCCTGAGTGTAAAGATTGGCATAGTTAGTTTCGAGCTCCAGTGAAGGGTGATCAATTACTTCAGTTGCCAGAGCCTCGGCAAGAACAAGAAAGTTTGGATTTTCTGTAATAAAGTATTGATGCAAAGCTACTCTTGCCTTTAGTGCGGTTGCAGCAGGTCTTGATGCCCTGCCCCTTATAGGATCAGGTGGCAGATATTGCATAGCAAAATCAAGATCATCATTAACAATCTGCAATACTTCAGATATACTGTTTCTTGGTGGGTTCAGACTTTCCTCGTCGCTTGTAACGGCTCTGTCCCTGATGGGTATGGGGCCAAATAGCCGCATCAAATCGTAATGTGCGAGGGCACGTAAAAATTTGAGTTCGGCTTCGGCTATATTTTTCCCTGTTTGAGAAAGCCTTTCATTGTCAATATTAGGTATCTGATCAATAGCGTTGTTTACACGACTGAGCACACGATATATAGCAGCCCATGTGCTTTCCACCAGACCGTTATCAGCAAGGATGTTGTTATTGTCTATTTCAGCCCATGTTACTGTAATACCTACGTGTTTTAAATTATCAGCAGGTAAATCACCCCAGATCAAATAATCGAGGCCATAATAGCCGCCGCTTTGCAGTGCATCGTAACTACCTATAATAGCACTTTGTAACTGCAGTGAGTCGGTAATGGCTTCATCCGCCGGCATGGAATGATAAGGCTGTACATCCAGTACATCACATGCACCTAAAATCCATATTAATATTATTGGTATATATGCAATTTTTTTCATTTCTGTAAGTATTAAAGTCTTAAATTGATTCCGAGTGTATAAGAGCGAGCCTGCGGATAGGTAAAAAAGTCAGTTGCCCTTAGCAGGTTGCTGTCACCTCTGTAATTAACCTCCGGATCCATTCCGGAATAATTGGTCAAAGTAAAAAGGTTTGCTCCTGTAAAAAATATCCTGGCATTTCTTACTCCGATGCGTTCAGTCAATTGTCTTGGCATGTTGTAAGAAAATGTAAGGTTTTTTAGTCTTGCAAATGAGCCGTCCTCAACAAATCTTGAGGAGATACGATTGTTTGCATTGGGGTC
The DNA here is from genome assembly GCA_007693555.1 of Bacteroidota bacterium. Taxonomy (GTDB): domain Bacteria; phylum Bacteroidota; class Bacteroidia; order Bacteroidales; family UBA7960; genus SKVR01. The sequence continues at coordinate 43,269 of REDJ01000071.1, read as the reverse complement.
TGTTTCAGTTGCTCTTGGCATATCTGTGATATCTCCCGGCTGGCGCCAACGATCCAAAATGGCAGCACTTTGATTGTCAGGACCTTTCATTGCTTCAATAAATATCCGGGTAGCATTGAAAATGTCATTCCCATAGGAAAACTGTATGAAGAAATTCAGTTCAAACGGGCCATAGAACAAGTTATTGCTAAAACCACCTGTAAAGAGTGGGTTGGGATCACCAATTATGGTGCGATCGTCGGAATTGATTATTCCGTTTCCATCAATATCATCCCATACAATATCTCCTGTGCTGGGGTCGACACCCAGACTTCTGAAACCGTACAATACACTCATAGGCTCTCCGACAATTACTGCACTGGGGCTGTATCTGTCAAGGTCAAGAAGGTTCTGATCCTTATAAAGCGAGAGGATTTTGTTTTTATTATGGCTGAGATTAAACCTGGATTCCCATGAAAATTGGGTGGTTTGGATATTGACTGTAGTTAAAGAAACTTCTACTCCCCTGTTTTCAAGTTCTCCAATGTTGGAAGTAATAGAAGTAAAACCTGATGTCATTGATACAGGTCTGTTAAACAACAAATCACTTGTTACATTGTGGTAATAATCAAAGGCAAGAGCAATTCTTTCTTCAAAAAATTCAATGTCTGCACCAACGTTGATTTGTGTTGTGGTTTCCCATTTTAAACCGGGATTGGGAATTCCTGTGGGTGCTATACCCGCCTGCTGACCATAGTTCGCCCGACCTCTGTAAAGGTCCAGATAGGCAAAATCAGGTATGCCGTCATTTCCTGTAATCCCAAAACTACCCCTTAGTCTGAATTCATTGATAGGAGTATTCAGAGCCTGGAAGAAAGATTCTTCGCTCAGGCGCCAGGCAAGCGAAATGGCAGGGAAAAATCCATATCTGTTATCAGGGCCAAACTTTGATGAACCGTCAAATCTTCCGCTAAGAGATACAATATATTTATAATCGAAATTATATCTTATTTGTCCGAAATACGAGTTTATACCTCTGTCAACAGCTCTCGCTTCAGCGCTGCGAATGGTACCGGCGTCAAGAAGATACTGAAAATAGGCTCCCGGGAAATCAATACCTTCGGCATATTGATTCCGACGCCTGAACATCTCGAAAGAATAACCTGTCAGGACTTCTACATTGTGTACATCCAGGAAACTGTTATTATATCTGATCAGGTTATTAGATACAATGTTTACCACGTTGGTTTGCGCCTCAATACCTAAGCCATTGGTTGTTGCCCCCTGGCGTGTAGTGATGGGGTCGTAACTATGTTCCCTAAGGCTCAGATAATCAAGGCCCCATTTTGTGCTGAATGTGAAGTTATTAAAAAACTGAATATCGGCAAATGCATTACCGATAGTACGGTAGGAATGTGCCTCATTAATGGCCTCTTTACCAATGGCAATCGGATTAGCAAAGAAACCGTCCTGATTATAGGTTCCATCAGGGTTATATACCGGATATATGGGTGCCATGGAAATCGAATTGGGAAGCACCCCATGTAAAGATCGGTCACCTTCAACCCTGTTGTTGAGCGAATAACTTGTTCCAAGACTACCGCCAATGGTAACATTTGAATTTACTTTATGATCAAGATTTAACCTTCCGTTAAGCCTCTGAAAGTCAGTACCAATAATGATACCTTCCTGCTGAAAGTAATTTCCTGAGATGAAAAATTGAGTGGAGGCATCACCACCGCTTGCAGATAGCTCATAACTGCTCATTGGAGCCGTTCTGAAGATTTGGTTAAGCCAATCAGTATCAACGGGGTTGTCAGGATCAGGTTGTGTTCCCCGGTAATCGTGCCATTGATCTGCATTGAGCATGTTCAGTACATTCGCTGCTTCCTGCATCCCGAACGAACTGTTAAAATTGATATCTGTGCGCCTCTCGCTTCCCCGGCGTGTGGTAATGAGGATAACTCCGTTGGTTGCTCTTGCCCCGTATATAGCTGCTGCTGATGCATCTTTCAGGATAGTAATAGATTCAATATCATTGGGATTAATGTCTGATAAAGCATTTATGCCCTGTCCTGAGAAACCAATTTGGCCATAATTTCCGGATGTCATAGGTATACCATCGATAACATACAATGGTTCATTACCTGCAGAAATTGAGCTGTTACCCCTTATACGTACAGATGTTGCTGCTCCGGGATTTCCTGCATTTTGCGTAATATAAACACCAGCTGAACGTCCCTGGAGAACTCCATCAATAGTTCGCATAGGAACATCGCGCATTTCACTCTCGCTTACAACACCCAATGAGCCCGATACCAGGCGGCTTGACTCGGTTCCATATCCTATTACCACCACTTCTCCAAGTCGCGCAATATCCATTCTAAGTCCTACATCGATAATGTTTCTGCCTTCAATGGGGATAGTTTCACTAATCATACCCACAAATGAGAATATCAAAGTGTCGGTAGCAGTTGCCTGAATCCGGTAACGACCATCCATATCTGTTACCGTTCCCAGGGTTGTACCCTTAATCCGAACTGTAGCTCCCGGCAGCGGCATGTCATCTTCCATGACAGAAGTTACAGTTCCCGTTATGTTTATCGTTTGTGCCGAAAGACCCAGCCCAAATAATATCATAACAATGAAACCAAAAAGTTTTTTCTTCATAAGATTGTTGAATTTGTTAATGTATTCTATAGTGTTTTGGTAAAAATGAAAAAACCGCAAAGGCTTAATCTTTTATGCAAGAAAGTATTTCCGAAGATAAAACCAATTGTTTAGGAACTGAATTCCTTAACGGCTATGACTTTTTGCATAATGGGTTTTGCGATTTTAATTAAGATTTTTGGTACTGCAAGTATAAGAACTTTTTTTAAAAAAAATTAGAAACTCTTATTCTTTTGCTATAAAAACTTAATTAACAATGCTTTTGGTTTTATTTTAAAGCAGAATGTTTAAGTTAAGTAATTGTTTAAAAATGTCAGAGTTTGTAATAATTTCTATCAATAGCTTAAAAGACATGTTGGCTTTATTTTATGTTCAGTTTTTATTTGTTTTTAAAATACACTTTGTGTTAAGCCGTTTTCTTAAAAGAATACTTTACAAATTTCTATTATTTTTGCAGCCTGTTGATGGATATCATATAGCTTAAATTCCAGCGGTATATTCACAAACTAATAAATAAGGAGAAAACTATAAAAAATAACTATGGACCAATTGAAAAGGCAAAGGATATTTGACTTGCTGAAAACTGACACAACTGGCTTTATCGGGAAGCAGATCAATGTAAAAGGATGGGTAAGAACCAAAAGAGGGAATAAAAATGTAGCTTTTATTGCGCTCAATGATGGCAGTATTATTCATAATATCCAGATAGTAGTTGACGTGCAGGAGTTTAACAATGATGAATTGCTGAGAAAAGTAACAACCGGTGCATGTATTTCAGTTAAGGGAAAGCTTGTTGAATCGCAGGGTAAAGGACAAACCGTGGAAATAATTGCCTCAGAAATTGAAGTATATGGAAGTGCCGATCCCGATACGTATCCGCTGCAGAAAAAAGGTCATTCGCTTGAGTTTCTGAGAGAGATCGCCCATTTGCGACCACGAACAAATACGTTTGGAGCTGTATTCCGTATACGACATGCTTTGTCTTTTGCCATTCATAAATACTTCAATGATCATGGTTTTTACTATCTCCATACACCTATTATAACAGGTTCCGATGCTGAGGGAGCAGGAGCTATGTTCCGGGTAACTACACTGGATCTCAATGATATACCCAAAACCCCTGAAGGTAAGATTGATTTTACACAGGACTTTTTCGGCAAGGAAACCAATCTTACTGTAAGTGGCCAATTGGAGGGTGAATTGGGTGCACTTGCACTTTCCAACATCTATACTTTCGGACCCACCTTTCGTGCAGAAAACTCAAATACTTCAAGGCACTTGTCTGAGTTCTGGATGATTGAACCTGAAATGGCCTTTTATGATATTCATGACAACCAGGATCTGGCAGAAGATTTCCTCAAGTATTTAATAAAATACATATTGGAAAACTGCATTGACGATCTGGAGTTTTTACAGAAAATGTATGATGCCGATTTGATTGAACGGTTAAATTTTGTCACCGAAAATACTTTTGAAAGGCTATCTTATACCACAGCTGTTGAAATACTGGAGAATTCAGGACAGAAATTTGAATATCCCGTAGAATGGGGAGTTGATCTGCAGTCAGAGCATGAGAGGTACCTTGTGGAGAAACATTTTAAGAAACCGGTAATACTTACGGATTATCCCCGCGAAATAAAAGCATTTTATATGAAAGTAAATGAGGATAGAAAAACCGTAAGGGCAATGGATGTATTGTTTCCTAAAATAGGTGAGATCATTGGTGGCAGTCAGCGGGAGGAAAACTACGATACTTTGCTGGCCAGGATCAGAGAGATGGACATTCCCGAAAAAGATGTATGGTGGTACCTGGAAACAAGGAAATTCGGCACGGCACCCCATAGTGGCTTTGGGCTTGGTTTTGAAAGGCTTATGCTTTTTATAACCGGTATGGGCAATATACGTGATGTAATACCTTTCCCACGTGCGCCTCAGAGTGCCGAATTTTAATCATAGTGTTTCGGGTTTATGAAAAAAAATTCTTAATTTGGCAAAGTAATAAATCAGTGCAAAATCAGATTGAGAGAGAAGCATTTAATAAACAAAAATACCCATGTTAAAGCAACGGTTACAGCAAAAGCTTTTGCAAAAATTATCACCGCAGCAGATTCAACTGATGAAATTGCTGCAGCTACCCACCGTATTGCTTGAACAGCGTATCAAAGAAGAAATAGAAGAGAACCCCGCTCTGGAAGAAGGTGAAGATGATGAGATTGAGGATGTTGATGACAGTCAGGTTGAGGATTTTGATGATGAGTTTGAAGGTGATGTGGACGACCGGGATTTTGACGAACCGGAAAATGACCCGGATAACGAATTTGATATCAGCGACTATATTGAAGATGATGAAATACCCAATTACAAGCTTGCCTCCCATAACATAAGCGCAGATGATGAGCACAAGGAAATCCCTATTTCTTCTTCCTTTAGCTTCCAGGAATATTTACTTTCTCAATTGGGGTTGAGAGACCTTTCTGAACAGGAGGAATTGGTTGCAAAGCACATCATCGGAAATATTGATGATGCCGGCTATCTGCAAAGAGATATTCATTCCCTTATTGATGATCTTGCGTTTTCACTCAATATCAAAACTGATTTCAAAGAGGTCTTGTGTTTGTTACGCATAGTGCAGGAGTTTGATCCTCCCGGTGTTGGAGCCCGCGACCTGCAGGAGTGTTTGCTTTTGCAAATCAGAAGAAAGAAAAACGGAAACAAGACAATTGACGATGCAGCTTTGTTGCTTGAGAAAAACTTTAACGACTTTACCAAAAAACACTACCATAAAATCCAGAAAAAACATAACCTGAGTGACGAAGAACTTAAGGCTGCCATAGATGAGATACTCAAGCTTAATCCCAAGCCAGGCAACACCCTCACTGAGGCCGGTCGTTCTGCTCAGTATGTTGTGCCCGATTTTATTATAACCGCTTTCAATGGTGATCTTGAAGTAACCCTGAATTCAAGAAATGCTCCGGAGCTAAAAATAAATCGTACCTATGCTGAAATGCTTGAAGCCATGGCTGAGCAAAAGGGAAAAGGAAACACCCGGCAAAAAGAAGCCATGATGTTTGTTAAGCAAAAACTTGATGGGGCCAAATGGTTTATTGATGCTATCCGCCAAAGACAAAATACTTTGCTGGTTACAATGGAGGCAATTCTTAACTTTCAGAAAGAGTATTTTTTGACAGGGGATGAGACCAAGATCAGGCCGATGATCCTGAAAGATATTGCAGATATTGTAAATCTCGATATTTCAACTATTTCACGTGTTGCAAATAGTAAATATGTTCAAACTCCCTATGGAACTTTTCTTTTAAAAACATTGTTTTCTGAATCATTACAAAATGAGGAGGGAGAGGAGGTTTCCACCCGGGAGGTCAAAAAAATACTCCAGGACTGCATTGGTGCAGAAGATAAAGCCAAACCGCTTACCGACGAGCAACTCACCAAAATTTTGAAAGACAAAGGTTATCATATTGCCCGCAGAACTGTTGCTAAATATCGTGAACAACTTAATATCCCCGTGGCCAGGTTAAGAAAGGAGTTGGTTTGATGATCATGAAGAATTTCTGGGCACGGCTGATAAGTGCTATACTCCACCCGCTTATTATTCCAAGTATAGCGATAGTTATTTTGTTTGCTATCCCTTCTTATGTCTCCTTCTCCGTTTCATCACAGGCTCAAAGGCTTATTTTGATTATTGTATTTATCAATACCTGTCTGGCACCCTTACTTGCCATCTTTTTCCTGAAGAGGATCGGAGTTGTCAGCAGTGTATTGCTTGATGAGAGAACCGATAGAATATATCCGGTTTTGGTTAGTATATTTTTTTATTTATTTACTTATTATCTTTTTCGACAGGCAAATCTGCCATCTGTAATGAGCTATTTTATTATGGGGGCAACTTTGCTTACACTGATTGGCTTTATAATTACTTTTTACTGGAAAATCAGCATACATATGATATCCATGGGAGGTTTTACCGGATTTCTTATAGCTGTTTCTTTATTGTTAAGATTTGAAATGCCGCTTCTGATTATAATAACTATTTTGTTATCAGGCCTTTTAGGTACGGCCCGGATAAAATTAAACGCCCATAATCCCCCGCAGGTTTATGCCGGGTATATTACGGGCGTTTTTGTAATGCTTTTGTTATTTTTTTACCTGCGTGCCTAAAAAACTATAAATGACAAGCCTATACTCATAAAGCTTGCATTTTCCGCATTGTTTCCTTCGAAAATATTAGTCAGATTGAAAAATGTGTTCAGATTAAATCTTCCGTAACCGATGCGTCCATGTACACCGAACATGAATGTTTCAATATTATCAAGTTTTGCTTCCTTAATATGAGTATCTCTGCCCCCCGGTAAAAGTTCACCAACATACTTGGTGTGAGCCTTGAGCAATACACCTGCCTTTACACCGGCATGAACCCTTATGGTTTGAGGTGTATTTCTTGACCTGTACCTGAACTCAACGGGTATATTTAAATAATTCAAACTTAATTTGTTGTTGTCATAATCCAGATCAAGCACATTGGGTACAAAATCATGCCTGCCAATTGTCCTTTCATAAAAATAATCGCCATAAAGGTTATGACTTACAAATCCCAGCCCAACAGCAAAACTAAAATTAGAAGTACTGATAGGAAAGTCCTGGAGGTAATCAATGCTTACACCACGGTTGATGGTCCTTGTCTCCATATTACCAGGAAGGTCTGACCAGATATCAGTAAAAGTTCCTACTATGAAGCGGTCTTTTGGCCTCATGCGAGGAATTTCCTGTGAAAAAAGATTTACTGATAAAAGGGAAATAACGGCAAAAATTACAATCGATTTCTTCATAACATTGCTTTTAGTTGCTTATTCAAAAAATTTCAAAAATAAAATGCTCAAAGCATTTTCAAAAATAATGCCATTTATCCAAAATGCATAATTTATATTAACTATATTTTAATATTCCTCCAATTCGAGACTCTCAGCAAGATTTGATTAAAAAAGCTATTATTTTATAAATACATAAAAGTCGTTTTGAAAATCGTCATTCTTTCGTGATACTTCAAATCCGATGTTCCATTTGAATAACCAGCTTTCCTTTGGTTCTGCCTGTTTCAATATGCTTATGGGCCAGGTTTGCATCTTCAAGATTGAAAACTTTTTCAAGGCTGACTATCAATTTATTTTGCCTTATTAGTTCAGAAAAGTAATCCAAATCTTTTCCACCGGGTTTGGTTAATATGGCAAAAGATTTTTTACTTAGCAAAGGATTGATTATTTGACGAAACATTACTCCCGGTGAGGGTAATGTAGTGATATATATACCATTCTTTTTCAGAATTTTTTTGCATTTTGAAAAACCTGATTTTGCCACTGCATCAAAAATGATATCATAAGTGTTACCCATCTGAGTAAAATCATCTTTCTCATAATCGATAACAATATCAGCTCCAAAGGATTTCACAAAATCAACATTCTTGCCTGAGCATACAGTTGTAACTTTTGCGTTGTAAGCTTTTGCAATTTGAATGGCAAACATACCCACACCTCCTGAACCTCCATTAACCAGAACTTCCATTCCCTCTTTTATTTCTCCTTTGTCACGCAACGCCTGAAGTGAAGTTAGACCTGCCAGTGGAATTGCAGCACCTTCATTAAAAGGCATACTACCCGGCAATACACTTAGCAAGTCTTCTTTTACATTTACATACTCAGAGTAACCGCCTATTCCTGGGGGAAGCATGGAGTAAACCCTGTCGCCTGGTGAAAACTTTTTTGCTCCTTCGCCGGCTTTTTCAACTTTACCTGATATTTCACCTCCGGGTGTCCGGGGGAATTTTGCCCTGTAAATAAACTTCAGACTGCCGTTTCTGATTTTATAATCAACGGGGTTAATTCCGGCGGCCATAACTTTTACAAGCACTTCATCACTCTGAGGCTGAGGGATATCGAAGTCTGCAATTTTAAGCACTTCAGGGTCTCCATAAGTTTCGTAGATTATTCTTTTCATAGCAAACAAATTTAAGTTTTGAGGAATTTTATCAGCCCATTTTCAATCTTCAACCCAAAATGAAGTAATTAATGAATACAAATTAGTTTTAATAAATTGAAAATGATACAATTACTGTTCTTAAACAATTAACTGTTCAGATTTGTTGAAAGTCTGATAAAAGATACAAAATTTTTCAGGACCAATAACCTGTACATCAAAAACTTCCAAATATTATTATGGCCAAAATCAACGGAAAGGCAATTTCAGAAACGGAAAAGCACGAAATAATCTATGTATTTGACCCCCTTTGTGGTTGGTGTTATGGTTTCAGCCCTGTAATTAGCCGACTGAAATCAGAACTTAACTCCAGTGTTGATTTTCTGGCTTTATCGGGAGGGATGATTAAAGATGCAAGTCGCATAGGTAATCTTGCCGGTTACATTAAGTCGGCTTATAAAGTAGTTGAAAATGCAACCGGAGTTAAATTTGGTGAAAAGTTTCTGAAAGAAGTCCTTGAAGATGATAATGCCATTTTTTCTTCGATACCGCCGGCAAAAGCAATGGCAGTAATTCGTATACAAAAACCCGGAAATTGTATTGAAATTGCTACCCGTATCCAAAAAGCCATTTATTATGAAGGGATTGATTTGAATGATATTAATGCTTACGCAGAAATTGCATCGGAATTTGGTATCAATCCTGATGATTTTATCAGGCAGATGAATTCTGACCAAATTGAAAGAATCATTCAGGATGAATTTAAAATGGTTGCAGGTATGGGAGTAAAAAGCTATCCGACAGTTGTTTTACGTAAAGAAAATGAAACAAAAATTATTTCCAGGGGATATAAGGATTTTGAGAGTCTTTCCGCTATTGTCAGAGAAGCATTGCATTAAAAGAAAAATATTTATTTGAACTGGAATAAAATTCTTTCGAAGGGCCGGGTTAAAAATCCGGCCTTTTTTATATACTTTTGCGCTGAAAAATCTGCACAAAAAATAAATAAACTTCAATTATGGGAAGAGCATTTGAATATCGCAGGGCCGCTAAGGAGAGGCGCTGGGATAAAATGTCGAAAGTATTTCCAAGGCTAGCCAAAGCTATTACGGTTGCGGTAAAGGAAGGGGGAGCTGACCCTGATTTGAACCCACGTCTCAGGTCGGCTATTCAGAATGCCAAAGCACAGAATATGCCCAAAGATAACATTGATGCTGCCATCAAAAGGGCCTCAGGCAAGGATGCTGAAAACTTTGTGGAGATTGTTTACGAAGGGAAAGGACCTCATGGAGTATTGATAGTAATTGAATGTGCCACAGACAACTCCACCCGTACCATTGCAAACATCAAATCATATTTTAACAAAGCAGGAGGCGGTCTTGTGCCTACAGGTTCACTGGATTTTCTTTTCAGCCGTAAGGCGGTGTTTCAGTTTGAACTGAAGGAAGGTATGGATATTGAAGAGCTCGAATTAGAGCTTATAGATGCCGGATTGGATGAAACTGATATGGATGAAGGTACAGTTTATTTGTATGCTGATTACAAAGATTTTGGGTCGCTAAATCAGGCTCTTGAAAGCAAAGGCATTTCTGTTACTAAAGCAAATTTGCAACGTATTCCCAATTCACCGGTTGAGTTTACTGATGAGCAGATGGAAGAAATTGACAAGCTGATTGATAAAATAGAAGACGACGATGACATTCAGGCAGTTTATACCAATATTGCCTGATCAGTTCTTCAAAGTATGCTCAACAGGAAGTTTTTCTTCGGTAGGAATGGCTTTTAAATCCCTCTCCTGCGATTCCCGGTAAAGCTTCATCCAAGAGAACAAACCGGCAATGGCAATCCCCAGAAAAACAAAATACTGAAAACTGGTAAAAACCAATCCTTTTTCAAAATACAAAGGCACGGAAATAATATCTCCAATAATCCAGTAAATCCAGTTTTCAATACGCTTAAGGGCCATAAACAGCATTCCCACTAAAAATATAGAAGTTGTAAACGAGTCAACATGCATTAACTTCAAACCTTCAGTAAAAACATATTCATCAAGATAGTCCTGATTATTCTTATTGAAAAACCACAACATTCCCAAAATAATGAAGAAAAATACAACAACAGCGATAATACCCAGGAATTGCTGAAATTTGGTATTCCATCTTATGGGTATAACTTTTTTCTGTGGTCCTTTTCTTGTCCACATATACCATCCGTAAACACTCATCAGGAAGTAGAAAAAATTGATGCCCATATCGGCATACAGGCGGGGTTCGATAAGGATATACACATAAATCAAAACCGACACAATGCCTGTGGGATAAACCAGGATGTTCGCTTTTTTTGCATACCACACGCTCATTAATCCAAATATCACAGCAATGATTTCAAGCAATGTGGTTTCCAGCACATTTTGCCAGAATATCTCAAAAAACGTATTGAGTAACATAAAACACATGAATAAATGTAAAACCGTGCAAAGGTAAAACAATTATCTCCAATTGCTAATCACTTTTATTTACCTTTGTCTGGCAGGCCAAAGAGTAATTATTAAATGTTTTTGAATTGTTATTTAGCGAATTAAATTTAGACCATGATCTGATGCAGGGGCTAGAAGCTATGGGTTTCAAAGAAGCCACCCCTATTCAGCAACAGGCAATACCTGTTATCCTTGAAGGGAATGATCTGCTGGGTTGCGCACAAACAGGCACCGGAAAAACTGCAGCATTTGTACTTCCTGTAATCCATAAGATTGTAAGGCAGAGTACTACGGGGATAAATACACTGGTCATTGTTCCCACACGTGAACTGGCCCAACAGATTGATCAGCAAATTGAAGGATTGGGGTATTTTGTTTCAGTCAGCTCCATGGCCGTTTTTGGTGGAGGAGATGGAATCAGTTGGGAAGCACAGCGCAAGAGCCTTGTGCAGGGTGCAGATATTGTTGTGGCAACACCCGGCAGACTTATTGCCATGCTCTCCATGGATAAAGTGGATTTTAGCGGTATTAAACACCTTGTACTCGATGAGGCTGATCGTATGCTTGATATGGGTTTTTTTGATGACATAATGCGCATCATAAGTCATTTGCCCAGTGAAAGACAGACTCTGATGTTCAGTGCAACCATGCCTCCGAAAATTGAATTACTTGCCCGGAAAATTCTTAATAATCCGCATAAGATAAATCTGGCACCATCCAAACCCGCAGAAGGAGTAAAACAGCAGGCATATGTAGTTTTTGATGACCAAAAAGGAAAGCTTCTGCTTAACCTTTTGCAAAATCTTGAATATGAATCTGTATTGATTTTTGCTTCTACCAAAATCAAAGTGAAGCAAATATTTGAGATGCTGAAATCAAAAAAAATCAATGTTGAAGCTTTTCATTCTGACCTTGAGCAGTCTGTAAGGCAGGATATTCTCAGAAAGTTTAAAAATAAACTTCTTAAAGTTATAGTTGCAACAGATGTATTGTCAAGAGGTATTGATGTGGATAACATAAGCATAGTTATCAATTACGATGCTCCCGGTGATCCCGAGGATTATGTGCACCGGGTGGGCCGTACAGCAAGGGCTTCCAGAACCGGTCGGGCCATCACTTTTATTGGCAAATTGGAACAACGCAAATTTGCAGGGGTTGAAAGGCTTATAGGATATAGTGTAGAAAAAACAGAGCTTCCCGGGGAAATTGGAAAGGGACCTGAGTATAATCCCGAAAGAAGAAGTCAGGGAAGAAAACCCAAATGGAGAAGGCCCGGCAGAAAGAAAGATGCAATAGATCAGGGATCTGAGTATTCAGGCAGGAAATCTTCAAAAGGTAAGGATGAAAAACCTCATAAGAGGTTCACCAAACGAAATAGAAACCGGCCGGATGATGAAGCATAGTCCAGCCTGAATCATATGAATTGGTAAAATTTTCAATAAAATGCAAAAGATTTTTACTCATTTGAAACTTATCGTCCTGTTGGGTTTTAGTTTTTTGACGATTTTAAAACCGGGTTTTGCGCAGGTAGATTCCACATTTCGCTTTTATTTTTACGACCAGCGATATTCATTGTTTGAAACTTTACCCCGGACTACAGGAAAGATTGTTATGCTGGGAAACAGTATAACCAATGGTGGAAACTGGAGCGAACTTTTAAATAATCCTGATGTATTGAATCGCGGTATATCCGGCGACAATACCTTTGGCATCCTCAATCGACTGGATGAAATCATTTCTCTAGAACCTTCAAAAGTATTTATACTGATTGGCATCAATGATCTGTCGCGCGAAACTCCCGTAGATGTTGTATTGAATAATTACCACAGAATTGTTGCCAAATTACAACAGGAATCCCCGGAAACGGAAATTTATGTGCAAAGTCTTTTTCCCACCAATAATGAATTTGAACATTTTCCACGCGCCCAGAACAGGGATAAAGAAATAAGAGCTGTTAACAGAGGAATTCAAGAGATTGCCAATGAATACGGATTAACCTTTATTGACCTTTATCCTTATTTTCTGGATGAGCAAGGCAAGCTGAGTGCAAAATATACCAACGATGGGCTCCATCTTATGGGGGAGGGCTATGTTAAATGGGCTGAGATTTTAATGGAATTTATCAACAAATAAAAGGAGCCTGAAACCAGGTCTGTTTTTTCAACTCCCTCATAGCTTTATGGATAATGAATCTATCCATATTCTTCCGGTTAACTAAATATATCAATTTGGTGATTGGAATATTTGCAATTAACACTAACTGGTGATTAATCCTTATCGTTTTTTTGATAAAAAATTTTCCCCACTCTGTTTATATGATCCGTAAGGTCACTATTGGAGATTTTACTTTTCTGTGATATATCTATTTTATAAGGAAGCAGCAAATCATCAAGCTTATTAGTGATTTCCATCATCTGGGAAAAAGAAATTTCCTTTTCTGCAATCACCAGGTCAATGTCAGAACCGGTTTTGTGTGTTCCTTTTGCACGGGAACCGTAAATAAGAACCTTTTCAACGTTCTGATACTCATTGAAAACATTGTTGATTGCGTCAATATGCTCTTTTTTTAAACCAAAGTCCATGGTTTACGAAATGTTTTGCATTTTATTTTCAAAAGCAATAAACAAATCAAAATACAAGTCAAATATTTTATTTTTAATTTCCTTTGCTATTTCTTCATTGTAAGTATGTGAAGATTGATTTCGACTTGCGATCATTTCCATCCAGCCTTCTCCATTCTCAATAAGCCCTCTTTGAAATGCTTCCCTGGTTGCATCACGCGACCCGGTAATAGAAGTATTGCCCTGAAACTCAAAATAATCTTTCATAACATTCCAGGCCAGTTCATGCGTAAATTCAAATGCCTGGATAATACCTTGTTCTTCCAGATCATTGAGGTCTCCCTTATCGATAAATTTTTTTAATTGACTTATTGCCTTACTGTAATTGGATAACCTTTGCTTCCACCGTATGTCATTTGCCATAAAGAGATTTTTATTTATGCTAATCTACGAAAGTTTTTTATACAAATCCGGATTATCATTATAATGAATTATATACTCCCCCGAAATACTTAAAAAATCACACAATGTATTTATGTATTTAAAGTTTATGCACAGGGATTAAAAAGCAGAATTATTCTGTCTCAGTAAACATAAATACATTAATTTTACTGCTCTTTTTAACTATTAAAACAGACCTTATTTTAACAATCTTATTCTATGAAGCAGATAATAACAGCATGTTTTTTAGCCTTTGCTTTTTTGTTTCTCATTCCTTCAGAATCCTACCCACAAAACCCGGAAAGCCGTTTTCTTACACTCGATCAGGTCATTTCCCTTGCCCGCGAGCAATCACCCGATGCTATGGCAGCCAGGCATCGCTACCGTGGAAGTTACTGGCGTCACAGATCATACCAGGCGGGTTATTTGCCAGGTTTAAGGTTTGATGCAACACTGCCCAATCTTAACCGGACCATCCAGGCTATTACCTTACCCGATGGTTCTGATGTGTTTGTCAGACGAAGCCTTGCGTCATCGTCCGGTAATCTTTCGCTTAATCAGCGAGTTGGTTTTACAGGAGGCCAGATTTTTATGAGTACCGGACTGGAACGTATAGACCTGATACGTGAAGACGGAAACCAGGTGTCATATCTGTCAACACCCATAAATATTGGTTTTACACAACCCATTTTTGCTTTTAATCCTTACAGATGGGAGCGCAGAATTGAACCCTTGCGTTTTCAGGAAGCACGTAAGCGCTACATTGAAGACCTTGAAACAATTTCTTTGAGAGCCAATAATCTGTTTTTTGATCTTTTACTTGCACAAATCAATATTGAGATAAACACACTCAATCTGGCCAACAATGATACCCTGTATGAAATTTCGAAAGGTCGTTTTTCTCTTGGGCGTATTGCAGAAAATGAATTGTTGCAGATGGAGCTCAATGTGCTCAATTCTGAAGCTGCACTGGAGCAGGCACGTATTGATTATGAAGCTGCTCTTTTTCGCTTTCGTTCTTATCTGGCTATCGAAAGTGTAGAGAACATCACACTCGTTTTACCCGAAGAACGTCATAAATTGATAATACAACTTGAAGAAGCACTTGTGCAGGCCCGGCAAAACCGCTCAGATATTCTGGCACTGGAACGCCAGCAACTGGAAGCAGAAAGTGCCGTCAGCCAGGCTCGGTCTGAAAGCAGATTCAATGCAAATCTTTTTGCAGTTTATGGATTAACCCAAACTGCCGAAAGCTTTTCCGATGTTTATGCAGATCCTCTTGACCAGCAGCAGTTAAGGGTGGGAATTCAGATACCAATACTGGATTGGGGCGTAGGACGAGGCCGGGTGAGAATGGCCGAATCAAACCGGGAACTGGTTAACACCAATGTAGAGCAGGCACTTATAGATTTTGAACAAGAAGTTTTCCTTAAAGTAATGGAGTTTAATATGCTGGAAAGGCAGCTTATGATTGCTGCCAAAGCCGATACCATAGCTGATAAACGCTATGAGGTATCACGCCAGCGTTATCTGATTGGCCGTATTGATATTTTGGAACTGAATATTGCTCTGGAGGAAAAGGATAGAGCCAAGCAACGCTATCTTTCAGCTCTCAGAAATTATTGGCGGGGCTTCTATGAAATGCGAAGACTTACGCTTTACGATTTTAAAGATGATGGTCCCATTACCTTGAATTTTAGCGAGATATAGATAATGCACGTCCATTCAGGATTTTTGTAAATGGGCCATTATGATTTTTTAATTCCTTAATTTTTTGAAACTGTTATTTTTGCTTAATTATTAAAAACCAAAACTTTAAATAATCTGAATATGGAAGCTGGTACTACATTATTGATTGTATTGGGTGTATTCATCCTGTTTGCCATTCTGGGGTATAACCGTTTGGTACGTCTTCGCAATATGGCAGAAAAAGCATTCGCAAGTATTGATGCTATGGCAAAGAAACGCTATGATCTGATACCCAATCTTGTTGCTACAGTACAAAAGTACATGGAGCACGAAAGGTCAACCCTTACAGAAATTACTGAAATGCGCGCCAAAGCCATTTCCGGTGACCTGTCGGATAATGAAAAAGTGGATTTGGATAATAAAATATCTCGTGCAATGGGCGGAATTATGGTTGCTGTGGAAAATTATCCCGACCTTAAGGCCAACCAGAATTTTATGCAACTACAGGGCAGCCTTAATGAGGTAGAAGAACAGCTTAGTGCAGCACGCAGAGCATATAATGCTGCTGTCACCGATTACAACAATGCTTGTCAGATGTTTCCCTCAAATGTTTTTGCAATGGTTTTCAATTTTAAAACCAAGCGGTTATTTGAAATCAGTGAAAGGGAGAGACAAAATGTGGATGTGAAATCGCTGTTTAACTAACATTTCACTTGCCATTCATGTCTTTCATTAGTGAGAAGTTTAATAGACTTTCTTTTTCGTGTAATAAGTAATATCTGGTAAATCCGAATCTATGAAATCACTTCAGGAATTTAAAGAGTTCTTCAATCAGGTTATGATGCCCGATTTGGAGGCTCTTGATAAAAGAAGAAAGACCGTTGTGAAAAGAAGCCTCCTGATTATTCTTTTCACTTTGCTTGCATTGTTGCTTGCTACAGTTATTTATTTGAGCATGGATGCAAGCAAGCAGGATAATAACAGTGTTTTTTATTTCATTCTTATTATTGCAGTAATAATTATTACAGCCATAATTTTTGGGAATAGCTGGGCACGTGATAAAACCTTTTATACTGATTTCAAACAACAGGTTATAGAACCCATTGTGAAATTTGTAAGTCCTGATTTAACTTATGAGCCTAAGAATTATGTAGGCTCTGACAGTTTTCAACGTTCCAGGATTTTCCTGAACCGGGTAGACCGTTACTCGGGTGATGATATGGTGCATGGGAAAGTTGATAAAACCCAGATATGGTTTTCCGAAATCAAGGCTGAATATAAAACTACTACCACAGATAACAAAGGACGCAGAAGAACAAGATGGCATACCATTTTTAAAGGTTTGTTTTTTATTGCTGATTTCAATAAGCATTTTCAAACCTCTACCGTGGTGCTTCCTAACCGGCTGGGAAAAGGTTTTCTTGCAGATTTTTTCAAGAAAATGAATTTTTCCCGGCGTGAAAAGCTTGTAAAACTTGAAGATCCGGGTTTCAATAAGTATTTTGTAGTTTATGGTGAAGACCAGGTGGAAGCCCGGTATGTCCTCAGCACCTCATTGATGCACAGAATTACAGAATTCAGGGAAAAGCATCCCAATCATCTTTATATTTCTTTTGTCAACTCTTTCCTTTATATAGCCATTGCATATACGAAAGATCTGTTTGAACCCAGTTATTTTAAAAAGTTAACCCGCTTCAGCCTGGTACAGGAATATTTTGAAGATATACAGCTGGCTGTGAGTATTGTGGAAGAATTGAACCTGAATAACCGAATCTGGACGAAACAGTAGAGAAGACGGAAGACGGAAGACAGAAGACGGAAGACGGAAGAATAATTCGAAGCACGAACCGAGCCGAAGGCGAGTTCAGCGAAGCTAATAACCAGGTAAAAATTCGAAGCACGAATTTCGAAATTCGAAATAATTAACCATTAACCATTAACCATTAACAAATTATACAACCTATCAACTCATCAACCTTAATATCTGATGGGGTCAAATCCCTTACCGTAAACCCCCATGACTTTTGAGATGGAAATAAATGCATCAGGGTCAATATGCTTAATGGTTCGAAAAATCTTGTTGCTTTCATAGCGTCGTACTACTACCATCAAAATTGTGCTTTTTGACTTGCTGTACCAGCCTTTCCCGTCAACCAGGGTAACACCACGACCTATTTCATTGGCAATCTGTTCGGCAATCTGATCGGGATTCTTACTGAAAATAAACATTTGAACGCTTTGCCTGTGCCCCATCAGCACCGTATCAATGGAGTATGATGACACACCCATTACCACTACACCATATACCATTACCTCAATGGATTGAAAAATGAGATAGGAACTGGCTATTACAAAAACATCCATGTAAAGTATGAGTTTGCCATGGCTTATATTTCTGTATTTGTTGATCATCATGGCAATAATATCTGTTCCTCCTGTGCTGCCACCCTGCGAAAAAACAAGTCCGACACTGCCACCACCCAGAATACCCCCGATAATAGCAGCCATGAACTTATCTGAGACTACAGGTTCGGTGATGTATTGCTGTAGAATACTCAGAAAGACTGATAAAACAATAGAGCCATATATAGTTCGAATACCAAAGGATAACCCCAGGCTTTTTATCCCCAGAATGATCAAAACAATATTAATAAGAAAAAAAGTTACACCCACTGGAAATCCTGTAGCGTAAAAAATTATGGCACTTAAACCGGTTATACCCCCACCAATGATTTCCGAGGGGATAATAAAGGCAGTCCATGCAAGTGCATTTAAAAACAATCCCAAAGTAATAACAGAATAACTTTTTAATCCGTTAAGCAGGGGGTTACGGTAAATCTTAAGTTTCATAACTGGTTAATTTATAGCCTGTTGTAGATATTTGTTTTTTTTGATTTTCAGAATTGCAAAAGTAAGCAAAGACTTTGAAATACTTAAAAAAACAAAAGGGCGGGGTTTAATTATTTATTTTTTCTATTTTTGTGAGTTAGTGAGCAACCAATCCATTGGTTTTTCGTTATCTTTATAAAGTTTAACATTAAAAGCCTGTGTTATGAAAGCAAAATATTTCACCATTATTCTGGCGTTTTTATTTCCGGCTCTCCTTTTTGCCCAGGAACTACCTGCTGAACAACCCGAATTACTTAACGATGATTACAGCTTGTTCAATGCAAGACCTGCTTTCGGGATGCAGGTGGGAAGCACTTTTTCAACAGGTTTTGGAGGCAATATGTTTACCCAGTCTTTTGCCCCCCATCTTCAATTTCAGCCCGGGCAGAATTTCTCATTAATAGTTGGAACCATTTTCTCAACATCAAACATAAGTGGTGGGTCACCCATGTTTATGAATGCTTCCGGCGCAGAAATACCCAACCGCTTTCTCAGTAATACAGTTTATGCTTTTGGTGCATATCAGATTAATCCGCGGCTGACAATTACAGGAGGTGCATGGACCGAGCAGAATAATTTCAACATGATGCACAACCAAATGAACCCGCAGGCATTTGATATGAATGCAAGAGGAATGATGATGGGAATGGATTTGAGAATTACCGAAAACCTCAGGTTTGGTGCCCAAGTGAGTATTTCAAGGGGATATAATCCCTTTAATCCCTACTCACGTGGTTTTGGTCAATACAACAATAATCCTTTTCACAGGAGATATCCTTGGTAGTATTGCCTTTAAGAATCTAGCGGGTTGTTATTAAATCTCATTTGTGAAAATTAACATAAAAATAAACGAAAAAAAACCAAATTTTTGTTTGTGATTTTCTAAAAAATACCTACATTGTAGAGCTGAAAATTTTAATCATTTTTTTGGTTGTTTTTATTGGTTAATGTTGTTTTTGTTTTGGTGGTTAAAAGGCAATAGGCGAGTGCAGGGCTCGCCTTTTGTTATTTTTGACAATCAGGTTTGTCAATCATGTGTATAGGAAAAAGTGTTAAAATTTTCCTTCCCTTCCGAAGTGTCATATTTTCAATTTATACAATTGGGTTTGCTGTATTATGCTATGTAATATTTCGGGAGCAAAAGGAGCCAGTTCATCAAGTAAATCTTTAATTTTTCTTATTCTGTAATTGTTCTCTACGAGCATTCGACATGACCACACTATTGTCTGCTCCAGCGTTTTAGCTGAAATATTTCCCTCCATATAATCTGCCAGTGTTGTATACCATAATAATATAGGAAGATAGCGTGCTTCACCGATTTGTTGTTTCTCTTTTTCCACAAGGTTATATCGTCGCGACAGGGAAAGAATCTTTCCAAAATTTTCATTTAGGGAAAGGGCTTGAAAGTATGTATTATAAAAAAGATGCCAACGGTTTTTGTTGATTTCCTTTTTATATGAGCTGTGAAAGGTTTCTGCATAATCAACAGCCTCTGCATGCATTTGATTCGCATTGAGGGTTCTGATGTAAAAAGCTGCAAAGCCTATCCGATAGTAATAATTGGCAGTTTTACGAAGCTGTGGGATGGACTTTTGCATGATTTGCAGTGCCTCCTTGTTTTTTTTGCTTTTGAGTAAAACTCCGCACAAGTTTAGTAAATAAAAGATAAAGTCACTGTTTTCATGTTGTATAGAAAGCGAGCCATACTTTTCTGCCAGTTCCGGTTCTCCAAGCTTTGAATGCATCATGGCCCTGTTGGCATAATAGTTAGCCAGAATTCGTCGCGAATAGAATATCCCTGCCTGGAAACTTCTGTCAAGTTCTTCGTAAATGCTTCGCAGGTTTGAAAAATCGCGATAATTGTAATACATATAGGTAAGCCGCACAGCTGCACGGTAGCGAGTATATCCATCTATTTCCTTATTAAAAAAAACCTGCTGAAGAAATTCTTCCCACTGGCGCGATTCGGTTTGACTTTGAAAATACTGCCCTACAATATCTTCGGTGGCACGGTTGACGCGGGTATTCAGATCAATCGCTGTTTGGTAAGGGGCCTGATAGGTTTTAAGAAAGCTTTCTATTGTCCAGTAATAATCAGTCCGGTTACGAATAATCAGATAATCGCGGTAATAACGCATCAATTCGTAAAAGCGAATAAAGTAATAATGTGTGGGGTCAATTTCTTTTGCTTTTTTAAGTAATTCTTTTTCTTCATTAACCTGTATAATGTCTGTCAGCACCCTTTTTTCGTATCCTATCAGCCAGTCGTAAAACAAATCAACATCCCTGGCCTGCAGGCTGGTTTCAATCCAGTTTTTCACATAACTATAGCGACGCTTATCGATGAAAGTATCGAAAGGGATAGTATTATGTGGGTTTTTTACATTGTAATTAATCAGATTAAGGATTTTTAGATTTTCAGGATGTTCAAATTTCTGAATTCCCAGCAGATAGTCAAGCTCATGAGGATAAAGCTCATTGGCAAACTCCGTAAACTTAGATAATTTGTTTTTCATGGTGATATATGTAAAAGTCGATGCTATACTTTATGGTTGTAAATAAATGAAAATCATAGTATTGATGAATTAAGTGTTAAGAAGTATCTTCATTGTCAACCCTGTAAAGTTAGGAAATCGTTTCATAAAGGGCAATGTAATTTCGGATGTTTGTATAAATAAAGTGTAAATAATTTAAAATCAAACGATATGCGTGAAGTAGTAATTGTATCAGCAGTACGCACTGCCATTGGTAGCTATGGTGGCAGTCTGGCCGGTTTTTCGGCTGTAGAATTGGGTGTAATTGCCGTCAAAGAAGCAATCAGCAGGGCCGGTATCAAACCTGCCGATGTGGATGAAACCATCGTAGGAAATATCTTATCCGCAGGCCAGGGACAGAATATTGCCCGCCAGATATCTGTCCTTGCTGGTGTTCCTGAAACCAGTCCTGCCATGACCATCAACAAGCTATGTGGCAGTGGACTGAGGTCTGTTATTATGGCAGCCCAATTTATAATGTTGGGAGATGCCGATATAATACTTGCCGGTGGAACCGAAAGCATGAGCAATGCTCCTTACCTTCTTGAAAAAGCCCGCTTTGGCTACCGCATGGGGCATGGCGAACTTACAGACAGTATGATTAAAGATGGTCTTACCGATGCTTTTAACAATTTCCATATGGGAATAACTGCTGAAAACATTGCCGACCAATGGCAACTTAGCCGCGAAGAACAGGATGTTTTTGCAGCAAACAGTCAGCAGAAGGCTGAAAAAGCAATACAAGAAGGACGATTCAAAGAAGAAATTGTTTCAGTGGAAATTCCACAGCGCAAGGGCGACCCTATTATTTTTGATACCGATGAGTATCCCAAATCGGGCATAACAGTTGACAAGTTAGCCAAATTGCGTCCGGCATTCAAAAAAGACGGTACAGTAACTGCCGGTAATGCTTCAGGCTTGAATGATGGTGCGGCAATGCTTATTATCATGACGGCTCAGAAAGCCAAAGAACTGGGTGTTCAACCCATTGCAAGAATAGTTTCTTATGCCAATGCTGCCCTTGACCCCAAAATAATGGGCTACGGCCCGGTACCCGCAACACGCGCTGCTCTCAAGAAAGCCGGAATGACCATTTCTGACATTGACCTGGTTGAAGCCAATGAAGCATTTGCAGCACAATCACTGGCTGTGGCCAAAGACCTTGATCTTGATATGGAAAAAGTGAATGTTAATGGCGGTGCCATAGCCCTCGGTCACCCCATTGGTGCTTCAGGCGCACGTATCCTTACAACGCTCCTTTATGAAATGAAGAAGCGTAATGCTAAAACCGGCCTTGCAACTTTGTGTATTGGCGGAGGACAGGGTACTTCACTCATTATTGAAAAAATTTAAAAGACACAATTACCTTTAAATAGTATTAAATCATGAAACGACTTGAAAATAAAATTGCTGTTATTACAGGTGGCGCTGCCGGGCTGGGAAAAGCCGGTGCCCTTCGTTTTGCTGCTGAGGGAGCCATCGTTGTAATCTGGGATATGAATCCTGAAATGGGTGAGGCTACCTGTAAAGAGGTGGAAACCGCTGGTGGAAAGGCCTCCTTCATGAAGGTGAATACCGCTGTATACGCTGAAGTGGAAGCAGCTGCAGCCAGGGTAATGGAGCAGTATGGCCGGATTGATATCCTTATTAACAACGCCGGTATTACCCGCGATGCTTCCCTGAAAAAAATGACCCCTGAGCAATGGCAGCAGGTTATTGACGTTAACCTTACCGGTGTATTCAATTGCGCTAAGGTTATTGGTGTACCTATGACTGAACGTGGTTATGGGCGTATTGTAAATACCTCATCTGTGGTAGCTCTTTATGGAAACTTTGGGCAGACAAATTATGTGGCCACCAAAGCAGGCGTAATTGGTATGACCAAAACCATGGCGCGCGAATTGGGCCGCAAAGGGGTTACCGTTAACGCGGTGGCTCCGGGTTTCATTGCCACCGATATGGTAAAAAAGATGCCTGAGAATGTGCTGAAAGCCATGGAAGAAAAAGTTCCGGTTGGGCGTTTAGGCGAGCCCGATGAAATTGCTTCGATTTATGCGTATCTTGCATCTGATGAAGCTGCTTATATTAATGGCGCTGTAATCAGCGTGGATGGCGGCATAACGATTTAGTGTCTGTCCATAAAGTACCATTTGCTTCGTTACGCTCGCCGCCAAAATACTCATTTACGAAAAGTAAACTCCGTTTTTGGCGGCTTCGCAAGCCTCGCAACTGGCACTTTCTGACCAGACACCATTTAGTTGCTTGAAAGATATTACCAATAGCTGTGTTATGCTCGACTTCAAAACAGTCATCCCTAATTTTCGGGACTCCTGTTTTCAGTCTTCACAAGCCTTGCTCTTGTCGTTTTCTTATCAAGCAAATTTGTAATTAATTAGTATTCTTATATATTGTTTAAAGATTGGCTTACATGGCAACGCAACAACAAATCTTAGGTGCCTGGATACTGCTGATTGCATACGCAGCACTCGTATTGTTTTTTGTAATAAGGGGGGCTTTGCGAACCAAAAACATTCAGGACTATGCAATTGGCAATCTTAATTTTTCCCCGGCATTTGTAGGGCTATCGCTGGCAGTTTCCATGACCAGTGCAGCTACTTTTGTTATCAATCCTGCACTGATTACCATATTTGGATTTAGCGGAGTGCTTTCATTCGGGGTTTTCTTTCCCATTGCCAGCATGATATCATTGGTCATCCTTACAAAAAGCTTCCGAAAATACGGACAGGCCACCAAAGCTACCACCCTTGCACAATGGATGGGACGTCGTTACAACAGCTCATCCTATTCTTTGTTCATGGGTTTTATGTCGTTTCTGCTTATCACATTCATCGTGCTGATTCTTGTTGCACTTGCCAAAGTTCTTTCGGCAGCACTCAACCTCAACCAGGTATATATCCTTACTTTTATTATAGTTTTTGTATTCGGATATATGATGTTCGGGGGTGCCAACTCCCTGGTTTACACCAATACTTTACAGGCCTTCGTAATGCTTGTTGTGGCAATAATCCTTCTTACTTCGGGTCTTGAACATTTCAGAGATGGTATCCAGGGGTTTGTTGATAAACTTGCTGCCATTGATCCGGTTCTTGTTAAATCTACAAATCCGGGCAGCCTGCTCTTCCGCGATTATTATGAAATAATTTTTGCGCAGATTGTTATTGGTGTTGCAGTGGTTTGTCAGCCTCATATTATTACAAAGTCGCTGTTCCTGAAAAAAGAAAGCGATGTCAATAAATTCCTGGTAAGTGCTGTGATTGCCCAGATGCTTTTCTTCTCAGTTGTATTTGTGGGTCTTTATGCCCGCATACAGTTTCCTGATTTAACAGCCAATGGTCAGGTGCTTAATGCTGATGATGTCATTCCCACTTATGTGATAACTATTTTCTCTTCAGGATGGTTTTCTGTGGTAGTGGGTCTGATTGTTATCCTTGGGCTCCTCAGTGCCGGATTGTCTACACTGGAAGGGTTGATACAATCACTATCTACCATCATAACTTCCGATATCATCAAGCCGTTGTTTGGTGAAAAGATAAAAGATGAGTCCTCCTACATGGTAATCAATAAAATGGCTATTGTTTTCCTTGCAGTAGTTTCTTTTTTCATTGCCCGCGACCAGTTGTTATTTCCCAAGCTGAGTGTTGCCATTCTGGCCCAGAATGGTGTTTATGCTTTTTTCAGCATTGCCTTTCTGCCTATTGTTCTGGGTATTTTTTCACCCAAAGCCGGATTGAAAGCAGCCGTAGCAGCTTCGGCTACAGCCCTGGTGGTGCATTTTTCAGTGTATTATATGTTGCCCATGATGGTAGAAGCCTGGGACCTGAACATGGGTTTCTTTACCAAATATCTTCAGGGCGAAGTGCGAAACCCTGCCATAGCAGCTTCAACAGCTATCGTGTTTTCGACAGTGGTGGGGCTTACCGTACATTTTTTAAGTAAAAATAAAACCAGCGAGGTATGACAAACTTCTCAGAAATATACAAATCAAAGCTAATCACCATCGAAGAGGCCGTGATGAAGATGAAGAGCAATACTGATGTAATTGTTGCCCAGTGTGCATCGGAGCCCCAGGGATGTATGTCAAAATTTCATTTGGCAAAGGACAATGTTCAAAATGTACAGGTTTTCTCGGTGCTAACCCTTAACCCTTATGATTTTTATATGAAACCAGAGATGAAGGGGCACTTCGAGCTCTGCAGCTGGTTTCATGCACCAGGCTCACGCCAGGCCATAAAGGATGGTACCGGTACAGTAACCTATGTGCCCAATATGCTGCACCGTGCGGCCAGTGACCGGTTAAAGGTTCGCCGCCCCCACATGTTTTTTGGAACCTGCACGCCACCCGATGACAAAGGGTTTATATCTCTTTCTCTTGGAATTACCTACGAAAAGGACATTCTTGAAGCCGCCGAAATCGTTGTATTGGAAGTGAATGACCAACTGCCTCGCACGCTTGGCGATACCCAGGTGCATGTATCAGATGTGGATTTTTTTGTGAAATATTCTCAAACACCACCCACCTTGCCGTCTCCTAAACCTGATGTGGTGGCGTTGAAAATTGGTGAACACATTGCTTCTCTGGTAGAAGATGGTTCTACCATACAGTTGGGCATTGGCGAAATACCCAATGCTGCTGCACTTTCGCTGGCCGGTAAAAAGGATTTGGGGATTCATACCGAAATGTTTGTGGACTCCATGGTGGATTTGTATGATAAAGGAGTTATCACCAACAAAAAGAAGACCCTTCACAAAGGGAAATCCATATGCACTTTTGCTATGGGTTCCGAAAAAATGTATAAATGGTTGCATAACAACCCTTCAGTTGAATTTTTACGAGGCACTTATGTAAACGACCCTTGTGTAATCCGACAGAATAGTAAAATGGTTTCCATCAATACCTGCCTTATGATTGATTTTACCGGGCAGGTAGCCAGCGAATCCATTGGTATCAATCAGTATTCTGGTACGGGTGGGCAGACCGATACCGCCGTTGGTGCTGTAGAAGGTCTGGATGGCAAAGGCAAATCAATCATTGCCTGCCGGTCAACTGCCCGGGGAGGACAACTTTCCACCATATTGCCCACACTACCGGAAGGTACTGCGGTTACATTGCACCGCAGCAATACCGATTATGTAGTTACCGAGCACGGAGTGGCACGCCTTACCGGTCTTACTGTTAAAGAGCGTACGAAAGCACTCATCAATATTGCTGACCCAAAATTTCGGGATGAGCTTTTGGAAAAGGCAAAAGAGATCGGATATATTTAAAGTTGAGTTGTTTAATGGTTGAAAAGTTTATTTATTATAATAATAACCCAATCCTATTGATATGCTACCCATAGAAATCATCGGCACAGGTATTTATGCTCCGGGAGAGGCCATTGGTAATGAAGAGCTCATGGTTTTGGCAGGTGTTGAATTTGATGCTGAAAAGCTCGAAAACAAGCTGGGAATTTACCGGCGTCATATTGCCCGATTGCGTGGACTAAAAGAAACAACAGCTGATTTTGCTACCAGAGCCGGATTCAATGCAATTGAGGCTGCCGGAATTGATCCGGAGCAAATAGGCCTGTTTATGGTTGGTACCGATACACCTGAGTTTATCACCCCGGCTACTTCTATCCTGGTGCAGGGGCGCATGCAGAAAGAGGAGAAATGGTCTTCTACGTTCGATGTAAGTGCTTCATGTGCAAGCTTCACCATTGCCCTGGATAGTGCTGTACGTATCATGGCCACCGACCCCACCATTGAATACGGTCTGGTGGTGGGTGTTTATAACATGCCGGCTTTCATTCGTAAAAAAGATGCGTTCGGGATTTCAATCTTTGCTGACGGCGCCGGTGCTGTGGTGTTAAAACGCAATCCCGAAGCTAATTATATAACCGGCCAGTTGCTTACCGATGGAACTCAGTGGGATTTTATAGGTATCTACGCAGGAGGTAGCCGCAATCCCATAACCCCTGAATTGATAAAAGAAGAAAAACATGGACTGCTTAGCCTGCAGCCTTTACCCGGCGACCGAAACGTAAGGTTATGGCCCCTGGTGGTAAACAAACTGCTCCAAAAAGCCCGAATGGATATATCACAGATTGACCACTTTGTCTTTACCCAGATCAACCGCTCTGTAATAGAAATGGTTATGGACCAGCTGCAACAACCTTATCACAAGGCCAGTTTTGTTATGGATCGATACGGCTACACCGGCTCAGGTTGTGTGCCCATGGCTTTTCATCATGCAGTGAAAGAAGGCAAAGTAAAGAAGGGTGACACTGTTTTGTTTATGGCTTCGGGTGCCGGACTGGCAGTGGGTAGTAACCTGTTTGTATATTAAACTTTTAATAAACGAATTAAATGAATATTGACTCAATAAATGTTGGCATTGCAGGCACAGGCATTTATATCCCTGAAACCAGAATGACTGCTGCACAAATATCTGAAGCCACCGGTGACGTTTGGAGCGTACAGGCAGTGGAAGAAAAACTCGGTATTCGTCAAAAAGCCATTCCCGGACCCGGTGATGGCACCCAGGAGATGGGAGTAAGGGCTGCCATGGATGCCTTGAAAAATACGTGTATAAAGGCAGAAGAATTGGATTTGATTTTATGTATAGGAGAAGAATGGAAAGAATTTCCGCTCACTACCTCAGGCATTTATATCCAGGAAAAGATTTGTGCTGTAAATGCCTGGGCAATAGACGTTCAACAACGCTGTGGTACAGCAGTAGCAGCAATGAAAATAGCCAAAGATATGATGATTGCTGATCCCGATATAAATACAGTAATGATTGTGGGGGGGTATCGCAATGGCGATTTTATTGATTATACCGATAATTCGGTTTCCTTTATGTACAATCTTGGAGCAGGAGCAGGTGCAATTGTCATGAAAAAAAATTATGGTAAAAATTTTCTCCTGGGTACGCATATTATGACTGACGGTTCATTGGCGAGAGATGTGGGTGTGGAATTTGGTGGTACAGAAAAACCCATTACCTGCGAAAATGCAGGCCAGGCCTATAAGTCGCTTCGTGTTTTTGATGAGAAGCATATGAAAGAGCGCCTCAATGAAGTGTCCATGAAAAACTGGATGTTTTGCATGGAAAAAGCTTTTGAAAAATCAGGTATTCCTATGACAAACTTGTCTTACCTGGCAGTACTCCATTTCAAGCGCTCCATGCACAATTGGTTGCTGGAAGAACTGGGATTGACACCCCAGCAAAGCATTTATCTGGAAAATTATGGTCACATCGGTCAGATTGATCAGATTCTTTCACTGCATCTGGCTTTAAAAAGCGGAAAGGTAAAAAATGGTACTGTAATCTCAATGATTGCTGCCGGTATCGGTTATGCCTGGGGAGCCAATGTTATCAGGTGGGGATAAAAGTCGAGGGGATTTTATTTAAATGCAACTTATTCATTATCATAAAAATAACGCTATCAGGTGAGGGAAATAGAATAAAGTCAACCCTGAACACTTTTAAAACACTTCGTACAGAAATACCTCTTAATGTAACTTTAACTTCTGGTTTTCTGTCTTTTAACAAAATATTTTGGTTACATAGTTTTAACCCTCATATTCGCTAAACAATACATTATAATCAAAGTATAACGAACCATGCTCAGAATTACCCTGCAAACAATTGATTGAATTTCTGATAACAATAACAAATTTCAACAAGAGTTGGCATTTTATATCAACTATTTTCTAACAACTAAAACATTACAATTATGAAAAAGAAAAATTTGTTCGCATTGGCTTTTATGCTTATGGCCGCTGTTACGTTGAGTTTTACTTCCTGCAGTAAGGATGATGACGATGATAACGGAATTGGAGAAGATCCGCTTCCTGAAGGTCTTATTGGTAATTGGATTTCCGAGGGAGAAAATGTTGCCCCCTTGCTGGCGGCTTTTGACATTGTAAAGATTACTGCTGAATTTAAAGAAGATGGGTCCTATCATGTTGAATCTTTTGATTCAGAAGATGTAATGACTGTTTTTAGCGGTGTTTACACTATGGAAGAATCAGCAGTTTCAGATATTTGGAATATCACACTGGTGCAAAGTGCTCCTACTTCCGTAACCAGCCAGGGAATATTTCAGATCATTGAAACTGAAAATGGACGTGAAATGAAATATGAAGTAGTGCAAACTGAACCTAGCCTGGGTTTTTCTCCCCCAACAGCTGAAGGTGGATTTGGTAGCACTGGTGATGGTGCATTAGGCGAAAATAACGTTCAGTATTATGTAGAAATTACTGAATAACCGTGCAATAACTCATGCATATTTATTCTTTTAACAGGGCTGCACAAAAAAAATAAGGTCACCTTTATTGCAGCCCTGTTGATACGGATATTTTTTTTAACATCTAAAGACTCCTCTAATGAAAAAGAAATATATCCCATGGTTAATATTGTTCTTAATTTTTTTTATCAGCCCGGATTTATTCTCCCAGCAGTCACCAAGGGTATTTGATACACAGGTGCCGGGAGAGCCCAATAAAGAGTTTCAGTTCCTGGCTTTTTACATCAACCAGGGAGTTTCTTCAAACTTTTTCCCCCAGAATGAATTCCTCAGGGGGCAAGTACTGGGTAGGATGTTTGGCCGCAACTCAGTAATGACCAGTGAAACTGAAACTACCGGTTATATCGAACAAAGGCTTATTCCTTTTTTTATTTATCAACCAAGTCTTTTTGACGGCAAAGCAATTTTGAGAGCTGTTTTTGAGATTGACTGGACCTGGGGCGATGTTTCTTACGGTGCCGGGCCCAATCAGGGGGGTGCCATATCGGGGCATCAGGTAAACCTGCAAACACAGAACATTGAAATTGAATACATCCCATATCCTGGCTGGATGATTAACCTGGGATTGCAGCGGATGTATGATAACCCATATAATCCTTATCGCACCGTAGCCGATAAAATGCTGGAAAATGGGTTCAGGATGACTTACTTTGGTACCCACGCCGTGGGTCTTACTTTATACAGAAATGCAGACTTCCATCGGTTCAAGGCCGGATTTTTCAAGTTTTACGAAAATGAGATATTCAAGGATGATGATGTGAATATGTTTGAGTTTCAGTATGAAAGAAATATTAACAGATTGTGGCGTGCCGCACTTACCAGCCATTATGTTAGAGATAGAGGTAACGGGCGTGGAGGGGTGTCAATCCTTGGGCAGGGGCTTAATTCGCAGCTTACCGAGTATAACGGGGTTTTCAGGTTTAAATTCGGTTCTGCTCCTTACAAGGCGGATGTGCTATGGCTTGGAACCCATTTTTCTCGCAATGCTGATTATATGCTCGACCGGTTTTTCCTCAATGGTTTTTTCAACTATAATCTGGGTGTCGTAAATGTGCAGCGTGAAGCAGGTTGGCGCACCGGTGCAGACATCAGTGGATTTGCTGCAAATCTGCGTATGGGTTATCGCTATGGTCAAACCATACAGGATCGTGTAACAATTGACATGATGTATACTACCGGTGATGAAAATGGGCTTGATGACAGACGTTACAGCGGTGTAATTACCGGAAACACATGGGCAGCGCCGGGTGGATTTTTTATTAATTCAGGAGCATATTTGCTGTTTCCCCATGCCAATGTGGTAAACCGTTTTACACCGGTTATTGCAGATCTTTCCAACATCGGATATGGATTTACCGGAGGTACCATCAACTACTCCCGCGGAATTATTCCCAACAGGCTCCATGCAAAAGTTGGAACTGCCGGTGCCGTTAGCAATGCTACTCCAATTGGTGGCGGGAATTTTATGGGCGTTGAGGCAAATGCCGGTATTGTTTACAATCTCGGGCCTTTTATGAGTATAGAGTTACACGGCGCACACCTGTGGTTAGGGGATTTCTTTGACAGTGCTGATGACAGGTACGGGGTGGCAATTAATGGCGGAGTGCAGGGAGTAAGACCTGCAAACCCCTGGACTGTATTTGTGGTTTACAAATGGCTTATGTTTTAAAATATTACGGATATGATACAAAAGATATTTTTCCCGATAATAATGGCTGCAACCTTACTGCTTTTTATCCGGTGTGAAACCATGAAGCCTGCAAACTGGCATCCATACAGCAAATTAGAACCTTTTGAATCATTCATGGATTTGGAGTATCCTTTTGAAACCCATTGGGTTGATCTTCCCGGAGGTGAGCGGATTGCTTATGTTGACCAGGGGCAGGGAGATCAAACCCTGGTATTGATCCATGGGCTGGGAAGCTATCTGCCGGCCTGGAAAAAGAATATTCCCGAATTGAGCAACCATTTCAGAGTAATTGCCATTGACCTTCCTGGCTATGGTAAATCAGACAAATTGCCCCATAGTGGCATGATGACCTATTATGCCGGTGTGGTCAATGATTTTGCAGAAGCCTTAGGACTGGGCAAAATTGTGCTGGGGGGGCATTCCATGGGAGGACAAATTTCTATGGTTACAGCCCTTTATTATCCTGAGAGGGTAGAAAAACTTATTCTAGCTGCTCCTGCAGGGCTTGAACGTTTTACCGAAGGACAGAAACAGTGGTTCAGGAATGTTATGACTGTAAGAGGTGTTATGCTCACCTCTGTTGAGGATATCATTTCAAACCTTGCATACAACTTTTATGAACTTCCAGATGATGCAGAATTTATGATTACCGACCGCATTGCCATGCGCTCGGCGGAAGATTTTGAAGCGTATGCTTATGCTGTGGTGCAATCGGTAAACGGGATGGTGGATGAAGCGGTTATCGATTTTCTGAACCTGATAGAACAGCCTGCTTTGATAATATTCGGCGAAAATGACAATCTGATTCCCAACCGTTTCCTGAACCCCGGACCAACTATTGACGTGGCCAGGGCAGGTGAAGAACTCCTTCCCAACAATCAACTGCATATGATTCCACGATGTGGGCATTTTGTGCAATTTGAAGCGTCGGATGAGTTTAATCGGATTGTGCTGGAGTTTCTGAAGAAATAAAACTTATTGTGGGATAACTTGTCTTGCTAACCGACCAGGGGTCCTGATGATTTTAGTAGTGAGGTCACTGATTGTGGCCCACCATCGTTTTGAAAAAAAATAAAGCCCCTCACTGCAAAAGGGGCTTTATTTTATAAACCCGTTGGCTGAGCCTGTCGAAGCCAGCCTGTTCCGGCCAGTGCTTTTTACGACTGCAACCTGATGTTGGTTAGTCCTGCATTTCTTGCAGCGGTAACTACTTGATTGTATTCACCACGGTTAATTCTCCTGTTGATTTCCGGATATTGGTCCGCTTTAAACACCGGTGTATATTGCGACATTACGTTTACGTATGTGTCTTTTGGCAGGTTGTTGCCAATCCATTGCATTACCAGGTCTGATTTAGCCACATTATTGGGCATGATAAGGTGCCTGATCATCAAGCCTTTTTTGATCAATCCTGTACCGGTTTCAACTTCAGGAACCCCTACCTGGCGGTTCATTTCAATCAGTGCCTTTTTCGTAATTTCAGGGTATGTAACCGCTCCAGGCGAATATTTATCTGCCGCCTGCGGATCAAAATATTTAAAATCTGCCAGGTATATATCCACAATTCCATCAAGCAATTGAAGAATTTCTAATTTTTCCCATCCGAATGTATTATATACCAAAGGCAGTCTTAAGCCTTTTCCTGCAGCAATATCAAGTGCTTTAAGAATATGTGGCGAGTAGTGCGAGGGGCTCACAACATTGATATTATGACATCCCATTCTCTCAAGGGTGAGCATCATATTTGCAAGGTCATTTATGCTTCTTCGGCGACCACGACCCATCTGGCTGATGTCGTAATTGATGCAGAAAACACATAAAAGGGCACAATTGGTAAAAAATATTGTACCGGACCCATGCCTTCCTACCAGTTCACTTTCCTCGCCAAAATGCGGCGCAAAAGAAGAGATTTCCAGATCAGCATTTGCACTGCAATCGCCTCTTTGTCCTCTTATCCGGTTCTTTTCACAATCTCTGGGACAAAGTGTGCAAGAGCGCATCATATCCCACATTACATCAGCACGGGCTTTCAATGCACCACTTCTGTGGAGCCTTACATATGAAGGCTCATAGGTATCGGGAGCAATAAAATTCATAGCATTTGCTTTTGAGGATAATATTCCCAATGTACCGGCAGCCGGTAATATGCTGCCGCTTAAGATAACCCCTCCCAGAGTTTTCAGGAACTTACGTCGGTCAGGTTTGTTTGAGCAGCTCATTGTCTTGATTATTTGTGTGTTATGGCTTAAAAGTACGAATAAAATTTCTAAAGTACAAGGACTGGATACATGTAATTCAGTTGCATATTTAAATAATTGCTACCAGATATAATTATTAACGGTTGTGATGTTAAAAATGCTATATTAGTTACGTCAATTTATAATCAATCTAATTAAACATAATATATAACACATTGGTTATAAACATTAAGCAAATAATAAGCGTCTCTTTTTTAAACATTATTTAACCAAAAAAATCCCATGCGAAAAATACTTTCAGGCGTAATTTTATCGAAATACAGAATACTTTTTATTCCTCTGTTAACCGGCATTTTGTTTTGTCTTCCTTTAACATCTGCGGGCCAATCACAAAATGCTCTTATCACAAAGGGAGGTTTAACCTATAATTTTCTTGGTGTAGGTTTTGAAGATGGTTATCGCGACCGGTTTGCATATACTTTTGGTTTGGCCGGTTTAATAAGAGTTGGAAATAACCTTGTTGTAAAACCTGAATTTGCATTTAGCCGAAGATCTGTTGATCTCTTCAGACCGGTTTACATTGATGATGACTATAGTGATTCTGATGTAAGACTGGGATTGAACTATCTTGATTTTTCAGCACATTTTGGCTGGGGCGGATTTTTTGAACCGGATGCTCCAAACGGTGGAACCTCGGTCAATCTGCTGGTTTTTTATGCAGGCCCCCAGATAAGTATTCTCAACAGCCAGGATAACAGACTTATTACCGGCTCAGAACAAGTCGCTATTCCCAAAGTAGATCGAATAAGGAATTACAATATTGGAATGAATGCCGGCTTTACTTTCGGGTTTAGCGGCTTTACCGTTGATGCAAGATATTTTATCCCCTTTAATTCATTTATGCAACTTGATACTTATGGGGATGTACTTCAGACAATGAGCCTTACTATTGGATATACATTCTGGACCTGGTAAATGCACAATGTAAAATCAGGGCAGAATAATGATGCGGGCAATTTTTCCTGTAGAGGTCTTTAATATATAAGTGCCGGGGTCCAGCTTTTCTGTGGTAAGCCGATTAGTGCTGTTTTTGGAAAGAATAAATCTCCCGGTAGTATCAAAGAGAAAAATATCCCAAAAATCTTTAAGTATAAGAGTTTCACCTTTTCTAACCGGGTTGGGGAAAACCTCAAGTTCAGAAAAATGATAGTAAGAATTGGTTACATGAGTTGTTAATTGGTCTCCCTCAAGGCTGAAATTATTGAAAACTACTTTATGGCCCTCATCAAGAAATGGATCGTTGCACTCAAAACGTAATCTTATTCTAAAGTAAGGGTTATTTTCAGTTTCCTGTATTTCTGAAAAATCAAGAGTAATCAGTTTATAATCATGTTCAAGGGTTATTTCATGATTTTCCAGACCAGAATTTGTCCAGATTTCCTGTTCTGAATTTACAGAATAATCGACAATCAGTTTTTCAGCTGCAAATTCATCTTTTACGGCAAATCTGAATAGAAGCTTCTCGTAGCCGGTGGAAGGGATTTGAAAATAAAGTGTGTTCTCGCCACCATCTCCTTCAAAGGGTTGTTTTACCTGGATAGCCCGCATTATAGTTTCATTATAGGGCAATTGACCATTGCCTTCGGCACGGTAGTTTAAATGGGTAGGAGCATTTCTTCTTTCCATTGAGGCTTTTCTCCACAAAGGGCTGCCGGGAGAGAACGGATACCCGGAAAGTGCAGAATGAAAACCCAATAAACCCTCTTCATTAACAGAATAATGAGATGTGATATATTCAAGGGGTGTGTCATTGGGTAAATCTGTAGAAAAATACCAAAAGTGGATTAGTTCTCTTGTTTCAGGCTCTTCGCCGTTACTCTCTTTAGGTTTGAAATGAGCTGTAATCATGGCAAGTTCTGATGGGTCGGCAATGATAATTCCGGTATTTTCATCATAACCTACCCAATGACTGAATTCATAACCCTCATTTGCAATAGCCTTCAAAGTAACCGGCACTCCGACAAAGTAAATTCCTGTCCATGGGTATGCATCTGAATTTAATCCCGGCGTTTCGGGTGTGATATCGGTTGTATTGATACGGATATGGCCTTGTTCGGTATTTGTTACATTCAGTGTAACAAAGGTTGAATCGGCCAGGTTGAAGTGATTGAGAATATGCCCTCTTTGCCTGTGCGGACGGTTGTTTACAAAATGCCGGATGCGGTTTATTTCATGGTTCCATGCTGCCATGTTAGCAGGAACCTTCCACCGGTCTATATGCTCGGGCATTTCAGGTTGAATGACGGATTGGAATTCATCAATAACAGAATTTATTCTCACAGGAAGAAATGCTGTATTGATTAGGTCGGCAAAGCGATTGATAAACTGATGCCTGAATGTTTCATTTAAAAGCAGGTTGCGCAATAAAAAGGTTGACCAATCCGGATTGGGCCAGTCTGTATTCCCTGCTTCTGTGGCAAATGCAAGGGTGTTATGATTGGACGAAGGTGTTCCGTGAATAAAAGCAAATCCAAAATCCATATCAAATGCCAGCCAGCGCCAGCGACCATCATGTCCGTAGGGACTGTTGGGAACGTAAGTGTTTGTTCTTTTTCGCCAGTAATCAACATTGTTTCCCGGCCAGTCGGTATTGGCAGCATAAATATTGGCAATCTGATAATCAATATAATTCTCGGTATCTATCCTTGTAAGAATATGTTCATAGTGTTCGTTTTGGGTGATGTCATTATTCTGAATATAATTGAGCGTTGAGATGTAATGTAAATTATTACCTTCTTTAACTACTGCATTTCCTTCAAGGTAATCGATATCATCTGGATCGACTCCAAAAACCCTTTCCAGATAATGCTTGTCATACCTTTCACGGATATTGTGAATGCCCCAGTATTCGCCATTTACCAATAAAACAGACGGGCGGTAAGCCAGTGTTTCAAAATTCAGGTGCCCTACTACCTGTTGAATCAGCGCGTCTCTGAACATGGAAAAAGGCCAGTCATTGCCCGAATTTCTCAAAATAATTCTGCGGTATGCATCATAGGGTTGATCAGGAAAAAAAGGAAATCCAAGTTCAGAAGGTCCATATCTTCCCCTTGCATAAATGCGTAAAGATTTCATTGGTAAAGCCCTGCTCCAGCCACCATGGATGCGAAAACCAATATCCTGATTGAGGTCAGGATAGGGGGAGCCGACATCAAAGAAAGTAAAGTGGGCAGGAAATTCCCACTCAATCCCCCGCCGTCTGTAATTGGCCGGCCTGCCTCCATTGGAAGCTGCCAGGGGATTATTTTGGCGCCAGGTGTCAAAATCAATTCCGGCATTATATATACCGTCATAATAATCATAAAAATGCCCGGGATTTGTACTGATGTTTATTACAGGTAATGTAAAGCGTTCACGACCCAGTGGATTCACAAAAAATACTTCCGTTTTTACCGGACTGGGTATAGAGCCTTGCCTGTAAGACCTTGCTCTTACAGTTATCCCTTTATATACGGGGTTATCAGGGAAGTACCATGGGTTATTATAGAATGCCGAGGCCTTATGAGTCATGCTGTCAGGCTCGCCGGATATATCTGTAATTTCAATACCGGCCTCTGAATATGTGTGAGTAATAAAACTACCGGTAAGAAACTCTCCGAAAGGGTCTCCCGGATGCTGCGGATAAATATTTTTATAAGGATAGCCGGTTCCGGTTATATTTTCATTGTCAGGGTCTGAACCATCCAGGGTATAGAAAATTTCAGATCCGCTTTCTGCGGGTGACAGGGTTAGTGTAAATCCTTCATGATAGAATCCGCTGCTATGGGAAAAAACAGGAGGAGAAAGGATTTGGTCAAAAGTTTGAGTAGTATTACTTTGGCCAGGGGTTGCCTCCATGAAGAAATACCAATCAGGGCCTGAATCCGGGAACCTGCCATAACTTACATCAGGAATAAGACTAACTGCCGGGATTAAATTAATAAGTGCTCCATCTCCGGCACTAAGCAAAAGAGGTTCTCCGTCACTGCTTATAGAAAAATTGGTATGCAATGGCTTGGCAGGATCATTTCGGTCTTTACCTGAAGCCCATATTATCAGATATTCTCCAGGGCCAATTACCAATTGTGGAAAAGTCCATTTAAAGGGATTGGAAACATTATCAGATAAGCCAAAGTTTTCAAGGTTTACGGGGCTGGCACCGGGGTTATAAATCTCAATCCAGTCTTCAAAATCTCCGTCATCATCTGCAATGGTTTGTGTATTGGATGCCATGAATTCATTGATGACAATGTGCTGCCCGATTATTTCACTGAAGACGAAAAATGAAATTACAAAAGCAATTATGGTTTTTAAGCACACCTTTTCAGTTAATAAGGGCATTTTATTGATGGTTTTAGAGATATTTCTTGTAAAGCTATCAGTACTGTCCGGTAAGGCTTTCGTGATTTAGCTTCGCTGCTACTTTTTGGTCTCCCTTCGGTCGAAATGACAAGGCATAAATATCTGTCATTCCGAACGGAGTGAGGAACCGTAAGCTCGGCAAAGCCAATCTCAATAAAATTTTTGTATTACTTCATTTTTTGTCGGACATTAGTGTAAAGTTATGTAAAAATACAAAGCAGGATGAGCAGTCGGAAAAGATCACGGGTTTATGACAACAATACGCTTCACATTTCCATGAAAGGTTCTCAAAATATAAATACCTGATATAAGTTCAGATACATCCAGAATTTTGGTATTGTAGCTTGTTCTTATCAGGCGACCGTTTGTGTCAAACAAATACACATCTGTGGTTTTATTAAAATGTATTCTTCCACCATCTGCCGGATTGGGATATACAAAAAAATCGGGTATAGCAATATGATCTGTTATGTTCACTAATGAAATTATTCCTTCCAGACTGATATTGTTAAAAGTAACCCTGTTGCCTTCTTCTATGTAGGGATCGGAGCAGGCAAACCGAAGCCGTATTTTGAAGTTTTCATTATGATTTACCTGTGCAAGGTTTCGAAAATCGAGTTCAAATACCTGGTATTGGTCTGTAAGGTCAAATTCTGATTCATACAATCCTTCAGTAGTCCAGTTGGTTTCGTGAGGAGTAAAGGAATAGTCGGCAATTATTTGGTTTGCTGCACCTTCATCCATGGCAGCAAAACGGAATACAAGCCCCTCATATCCGGTTGACGGTAGGTTAAATACCAATGTATTTTCACCTGCATCACCGGCAAAGGGTTGCTTAACCTGCATTCCTCTCATATGTTCATGATTATAAGCCATGTAATCATTCCCTTCAGGAAGATAGTTCAAATCAGTTGGTGCATTGCGGCGCTCCATTGAAGCCAGTCTCCAGGATGGGTGGCCTTCATAAAAAGGATATCCTTCAAGGGATGAAAAGTAGAATAAATGATGATCTTCCGTAATGCTGTACCACGGCTCCAGTTCTTCCAAAGGTGTGTTGTTTGGCATTTCCGTGCTGAAGTACCAGAAAGTTATAAGTGTATTCTCTTCTGCAGGTTCAAAATGTGCTTTCAGGCTGATATCAGAATGTGAATCAATTGTGATAATGGCATTATCAGATCCGGAATATCCTTCCCAATGACTAAAAACGTAACCGGGCGCAGCAATGGCCTCAATTTCCAGTGGAATGCCTGAAAAATAGGTACCTTCCCACGGATAAACCGGGTCAAATACAGCAGGTGCTCCTTCTGTCAGGTGAATGGAATTAACTCTCACATGCCCTTCACCTGAAGCGATGTCAACATGTAATAAATAACTTCCCACAAGTTCAAAAAAGGAAACAATATGTTCTTTCATGTATGCTTTTCGGTTCTGGGAGAAATTATGTAAATGATTAACGTGGTTATTGTATTGAAAAGGTTCTGGTCTGTGCCATCTCCTGTAGTGTTCATACATATAGTTATTCACGCCCATATCAAAAGAATCCACAAGGGATTGCAGGTATTGTGGCTGAAAAGCGGTGTTCAGCAAATCGGCAAAGCGATTGATAAAATCTTTGCGAAACTCCGGACTTCCAAGAAGGGCCCTCAAAGGGAAGGTTTGGGTTGGCCCGTTGGGTGCCCATGCCGGTGGGGGAGTGGCCGGATTTACATTGGGGTCGCTTATCGAGTCAAGACCAGTGCAATACACCAGTCCGTTTCTGTCATAATAATTGTGTGGCCCGAAAATAAAACTATCATCCATATCCCACCACATCCATCTCCATCTTCCATCAGGCGTCTGAGGCCTCCAGAAACGTACATTTTTACCCGGTTGATCTGTATTCATTGAAAACACCTGCAATATGTGATAATCCCTGAAATCTTCCACATCCATCTGAGTTTTCACCCATTCATAATTTTCTTCGTCTTCAAGGCTGTTATTTTGTAAAAAAGAGAGAAGATTCAGATAATGTGAATTGCTGCCATATTTAACATGACCTGTATTGTCGAGCATATCGATTTCTGTTACACCATAATGATGTTCAATATATTTATTATCAAATCGTTCCCTGATATTCATTACACCCCAGTATTCACTGTTCAAAAATACTATTGCCGGTCTGTATGCTTGAGTTTCTACCTGTGTAAATGGTTCAAGAATACTTTGAACGAAAGCATCCCTGAAATATGTATAGGCCCAGTCTGAACCGGCATTTCTCAGAATCAACCTTTCATGGGTGTTCATGTTTTGCTGAGGAAAAATGGGATAGTCAATTCTGCTTTCCCCGTAAGCGTTACGAAAATATACCCTGAAACTTTTCAGTGCATATCTTCTTGAATTCCCACCATGTACTCGCACACCTGCATCCGTTGAGAAGCCCAAACTCCCATCAGGTTCAAAATACTCTATATGCATATCCCTTTCCCATGCCGTTCCACTCATATTGAACCGGGTGTAGATACCATCTGGCCCAAGCAAATCATCCTGGTCCATTGCAATGGAAATAACAGGATGGGAATAACGGGATTGTATTTCTTCATCCACCCAAAAAGTAGCCGTTTTTACAAATGGACTTAATGTCCCTTCACGAAAAGCTTTTAACCGTATATTGGTCCCCTTGAAAACCGTATCCATAGGTGGAAGCCATCTGAACCATTCCGGAGCAGTGGGTGGGGTAGTGGGTATTGCTGAAATCTGATCAGGATCATTTTTTCGGTTATAGATAAACAAAGAATCAGGGAAAATTTCAGACTCCTCCGTTGGAACCGACCCATCAAGGGTAAAATAAACGGTAGCATCAGGATCGTGATGGGAAACTTTCAGATAAAAAGTATCAGTATAAAACCCCGGTGTGTGAGAAAGCTCAGGTAATTGCAACAAAATTTCATAGCCTTCGGTATTATTTGGCCCTCCCGGGGTAGGTTCATCAAAGTACAACCAGGTGCCTTCAGGTCCTTTGCCAAAAGAAATATCCGTTGGAAGCAAAACAGGCGAAACTTCACTGATCCAGTTCCCTTCAGGATTAGAAAGGATCAATTCTTCACCCATTGAACTGATACGAAAATTGGTATGCAATGCAGGTTCTGTTTTGTCTTTTCCTGATGCCCAGACAAGCAGATATTCTCCTGCCCCGATAGTTACTTCCGGAAAAACCCATTTCATCGGATTGGTATAATCATCCGACAAACCCCATCCGGTTAAATCAATATTCTCCACACCATAATTGTATAATTCTATCCAGTCCTCATAATCCCCATCTTCATCAGCAATGGTCGTGGCATTGGAAGCCATAAATTCATTGATGGCTATTTGCTGGCCATTTATCTGTGCAGAAAAAAGCAAGGTAACAAATAGGGTCAGGATTGTATTTGGAAAAATCTTCATCATTCAATGTGACAAAAATAGCATTTTTAAGGG
The DNA here is from genome assembly GCA_007693555.1 of Bacteroidota bacterium. Taxonomy (GTDB): domain Bacteria; phylum Bacteroidota; class Bacteroidia; order Bacteroidales; family UBA7960; genus SKVR01. Next base: position 1,985 of record REDJ01000071.1, on the reverse strand, counting down.
AGGGAAGGTTCCTTGATTTAAGAAAACCTTGGCAGGTTTAAAGAGTTTTGGATGCAGGAGAGATTGGTGGTGACATTGACGCCACCAACCCCTCCTGCTAATAATCTGATTACCTTTTATTTTGAATATAGTAAGAAGTCTTTTATTGGTCAAAAGCAAAAAAAATCTTTATTGAATAAAAACTTTAAAACTTCTCTGTACTGTTTCAGATTGAATACTTACCATATAAATCCCCGTAGCGTAACTTCCTTCAAGTGTATGAAGCCCCATGCCATTTATTTGTTGATCAGATAACAATTGACCTGTTATATTAAATATCTGAACGGCAAATTGTTCTCCGGTTTCATTCCGGATGAAAATACGATTATCAAAAGACCATGCTTTTATTTGTTGAGTGAAATAATCATCAGTGCCCAGGCTTTTATTAATGATAATGTCATCAAGCCTCAATTGTGCGCGGGGGCCACTGGTTCCTTCAACGTGGTAATAACGCCATAGTAGCTGCACATATTCCTGGTTAAGCAACTGCTGAGGTATTTCAATATTTTCAAAGCTTTGAATATGTCCGTCGGCTGAGGCAAGATATTCTACAACCTGTCCGTTATGTAAAAGGTTCGTAAAGGCACCATCCAACCCAATTCTATATTGGAGCCTGAATGCATAAATGCGTTCATTTCGCAACATGGTGCCGATCAGGAAGTTGATATTCAGATTATCCTGATCAAGTGTATTAAGCGCTACCAGTGCTCCACCCAGGTCGCGGTCGCGTCCTGTGTTGATAAAAGAAACACCGCCGGCTCCCAAACCATTTATTCTTGTACGCCTGGTATTATTATAAGGAAAACCAATGGTTGCCTCATCATCCCCATGATAATCATCTTCGGGAATAAAATATGGATACAACAAATCATAATCAACACCGGGATCATCAGTATCAGACTGCAGGAAGATCATGTTTTCGGGATAAGTAAGTTCGGATTCATTGTTATTCCATGCTGTAAACTCAAAATCACCGGTTCGCATATCAAATGCTTCAGGATAAACCAGAGACCTGAATTCATAGGTTACTTCCGGGTTAAAACCATCATCTGCACTAATGGTAACTATTGCATCTCCTCTTCTGACAGGGGTAATGGTAAGATTGCTTCCGCTGATATCTACCTGCACAAAATCGGGGCGTGAACTTACTGCATCAAAAGAAAGGTCATCTCCATCAGGATCCGTATACACATCATCCAAATCAAACTGCGCGGTAATACCATTTTCAATCAGCTTTTGAAAGGGTATCGGGTTGGTTACAACCGGTGGATTATTGGTTTCGGGCAATGGTTTGCCATCAAGGCTGAAATTGTTGAATGTAACCCTGTCACCTTCATCAGCATCCATGTTATCACCATCAAAACGTATTCTTATTTTGAAATAGGGGTTGTCATCGGCAGCAGAAATATTACTTCCATCCGGAGAGAAGTCAATTGTAAATAAAAGATAATTATCTTCCAAAGCAAAAACAGATTGGTCCATGTTTTGGGTAGTCCATTCAGGGTCTTCCATTACAGAATAGTCAATTATCAGAGATTCAGCAGCACCTTCATCAATGGCAGCAAAACTGAATACGATCTCCTCATAACCGATTGTGGGAAGGTGAAAGATCATGGTATTTTCTCCTCCATCGCCTGTAAAGGGTTGCTTGATTTGTATGCCGCGCATTTGGGATGCATTATAGGGCAGACCATTATTGGCGATGGGCCGGTAATTGATATCTGTGGGAGCATTGCGTCTCTCCATGCTGGCTTTTCTCCAGTTGGGATGGTCACTGTCAAACGGATAGCCGGCAAGGGCTGATTGATATTCTATTTTTGTTGGCTCGTTAAGTAAACTGTAAGTTGCATCAAGTTCAGTTAATGGGGTATTATTTGGGATGTTGCCATCAAAATACCAGAAATGGATCAGGTTGGTTTGACTCATTGCAGGAAATATTGAAAGTA
>REDJ01000036.1 GCA_007693555.1 Bacteroidota bacterium | reverse complement strand
GGACTTCTACAAAATAAACGGATCAATCGGACTAAAGTATAATCTTTAATTATTTTTTTAACCCCTAAAAACATTTTATAATGAAAACTAAAAATTTCCTTTACATTTTTGCTATGCTTTTTGTTGTGGCTTTTGTAGCCTGCGATAAAGATGAATCAGATGTCATTATTGATGATCCAGATCCGGATGAGATAGTGACGATTTCTGACGAAACAACCGAACTCTTTGGCCCCATGCGCGGTACGCTCAAAGCAGGTCGCACATATACTGTTACCGGTGACCTGGTTATCCCTGAAGGAGAAGAAATTGTTGCTGAAGCCGGAGTAACCCTGATTTTTGAAATGCCTGACGACGGTATTGGTTATGAAATAACCAATCACGGCGCTTTTATCAGTTTGGGAACAGAACAAAACCCCAACCTGCTTTCTGTACCTGAATCCTATCGCACACTGGACAATGTATTTGCCGGTTTGTGGGGTGGTATTCAATGTTCAGATAAAGCTGATGCTGTAGTGCTGAAATGGACGCGCATGGAATATGTAGGCGGTGAAGGTGGCCCCGGAACTCCTCGCGCGGGTAGAATCCGATATGGATTGTGGACCCTTAGCGACCAAACCGAGGTAGTAATTGAAGATAGCTGGTTTTATGGCTCCAAAGATGACTTCTTTCGCCCTGTTGGCGGCAAATTGCACATTGTACGTAATACGTTTGAGTTGATGGGCGAAGATGGTGGCGACATCATTAATGTCAAAGGTGGTACTGTGGGTAATATCGCCTATAATGTTGTTATTGGCGCTGCTACCAATGCTTTCAAACCTTCAGATGATGGTGAGAGTACCATTCAGTCAAATATAGGTATTTTTAATAATACTGTAATCAATAGTGGCCACAGAAGGGCTGGCTTGAACCGTGGTTCCAACATCAATTTTGAAAATGGTGCGCGTGGTTTTGCTTATAACAATATTCTTGTAAACAACAAAAATGGTATCCGTGTATTGGATGATGCTGATATTGCTAACATCAGCTACGATTATTCATTGTATTATGCTGACAACCAGCAGTTCCTTGATCAAATTCCCCCGGAGGATTCTGCCAGTGAAATTCAACCCAATGACATTTTGGGCGATAATCCAGGAGATAATGACCCCATGTTTGTAAACTATGATGTAACTCAGTTTACGCTGGAAGAATATCTGGCCGGTGAAAATCAACCGGTACATATGAACCGTATGACAAACAACGGAACTACCTATGATTTGCGCCTTGCTGCAGGTTCTCCTGCAATTGGTGCTGGTACAACCGATATTACCCTTGTTCCTGTCGAGTGGAATTTCCTTAGTGGAAACAGAGGTCCTTCTGCCGTTACCCCAAGTGCTGATTTGGGAGCATACCCCACAGCCGGTGGTGGAAACAGGCACAATTAAAATGATGTTTCTTAACTATATTAAACCTCTGGCGTATAACAGCCAGAGGTTTAATTATTATATTAGTGTTGATTTTGAATCAATGTACATTATTATTTCCATATACAAATCGCATTTATATTTTATGATTAACTTCCTGCTATTACTGGTGTTTCTAAGCTGCGAAAATACAGTCTCTGAACCCGAAAAACCGGATTATTTTATTGCAGATTACGATGTGAATAACCTGCCTGTTTCTGATCTTTTTGAAGATTACCAGGCCATGGGCCCGCTGAGTAATCCAGCCATTGATGAAGCTTCCGGGATCGCCGTTTGCCGTCAAAACTCAGGCTTTATATGGACACATAACGATAGTGGGGATATGAACCGGATTTTCCTTATTCAGAACAGCGGAACCTGGATAGGGACATTCAGGCTTGTGGGAGCAGGAAACCGCGATTGGGAAGATATGGCCATAGGCCCGGGGCCAATAGAAGGCAAAAACTATCTGTACATTGGCGAAATTGGTGATAACCTTGGTCGATATCCCATAAAATATATTTACCGCTTACCGGAGCCCGATATAGATCTGGCTGATTCTACGGTGCAATGGGTGGATGTTGCAAATGTTGACCGCATTCCTTTTGTATATCCCGATAGTATTATGATGGATGCGGAAACCTTGCTGGTAGATCCCTGGACCAAAGATATCTACATTATCACCAAAAGGGAATTTCCGGTTACAGTATATAAGCTGCCCTATCCGCAAAGTACTGTTGATACCACAGTGGCAATTAAATATGGAACCCTTCCTTTTACAACTGCTACAGCCGGCGATATATCTGCTGATGGGAGAGAAATTCTTGTGAAAACCTATGAAAAAGTGTTTCTTTGGTCAAGAGAGGAAGGAGAATCAATTGCGGATGCATTTATGAGACAACCTCTAAGAGTTTCCTATACTCCGGAAATGCAGGGTGAGGCCATTGCATTCCCGGAGGACAGAAGCGGGTATTATACCCTAAGTGAGTCGCGCGGGGGAGTGACTCCTGTAGTGTATTTTTACAAAAGAAAAGAATAAAATCAGATGCAGTATTTAGTAGTATATTTTCTAATTTCCCTGTTGCTCAGTGCCTGCGGCAATCATAATGCTGAAGTTATTGTAACGAAGATTGAAACCCATGACTTTCTCAGGGATATTCCTGTTTATGCGGAAGACAGCCTGGTAAATATTGTGGTTGAAATCCCTGCCGGCTGCAACCAGAAATGGGAAGTTAACAAGCAAACCGGTTTTCTGGAGTGGGAAAGAATCAGCGATGACTCCTTGAGAGTGGTTAGGTATCTGCCTTATCCCGCCAATTATGGTATGATTCCCCGCACCTGGCTGCCCGAAGCGGAAGGAGGAGATAATGATCCACTGGATGTTTTTTTGCTGGGCGAAAGGGTGGAAAGAGGCAGCATT
>REDJ01000134.1 GCA_007693555.1 Bacteroidota bacterium | reverse complement strand
TTTTCCGGTACTCCGGATCCATCTTCATGGCCATATCGGCATCTGTCATGATGGGATTGCGGCGTACTCCGGGTATGTGCGCATCAAAGGGTTTGTCTTCCTCTTTCATATTGATGGGTTCCCATTGCCATGCTCCTGCAGGGCTCTTTACGGTCTCCCATTCGTGATTGAGCAGAAGATGGAAATAGGTATGATTCCATCTGTCGGGCTTGCTTGTCCATGCACCTTCCAGACCGCTGGAAACAGTATCTTCAGAATGGCCCTTACCTTTGGGGTTTTTCCAGCCAAAGCCCTGCTCTTCAATGTCTGCTTCCTCCGGCTTTGGACCCAGGATGGATGCATCACCTTGTCCGTGGCACTTACCTACAGTGTGGCCACCGGCGGTTAATGCAACGGTTTCTTCATCGTTCATGGCCATGCGCCTGAATGTGGTGCGCACATCCTTTGCAGTTCTTAGCGGATCGGGGTTGCCATCTACTCCTTCGGGGTTTACATAAATCAACCCCATCTGCACAGCAGCCAGGGGATTATCCAGCGACTCACGGTCTTTATCATCAGCATATCGGGCTTTTGTTGGTTCGAGCCATTCCTTCTCAGCTCCCCAGTAAATATCCTTTTCGGGATGCCAGATGTCTTCACGTCCGCCTCCAAATCCGAAGGTTTTAAAGCCCATGGATTCATAGGCCATATTACCGGCCAGGATAAACAAATCGGCCCATGATAATTTGTTGCCATATTTTTTCTTGATGGGCCATAATAACCTGCGCGCCTTATCAAGGTTTACATTATCAGGCCAGCTGTTCAGGGGTGCAAAGCGCTGATTTCCGGTGTTACTTCCACCACGTCCGTCGGCAATACGGTAAGTGCCGGCGCTATGCCAGGCCATGCGGATCATAAAACCACCATAGTGACCCCAGTCGGCCGGCCACCAGTCCTGGCTATCGGTCATCAGATTCTTTACATCCGTTTTCAAGGCTTCAAAATCAAGCTTTTGAAACTCTTCACGATAATTGAAATCCTTTCCGTAAGGATTTGTTTTGGTATCGTGCTGGTGCAGAATATCCAAATCAAGTGCATTTGGCCACCAGTCACGGTTTTTATTGCCACTCATGCCTGTCGGACGTTTCCCTGTTGCGCCGGTTACCGGGCATCTCATTTTATTCTCATCATTTTCCATATTCATCAATTTTTAGATTTAACTTGATTTTAGCTTTTTAAAAACTTTCCGTTGATTTGTAGTTTGATATCTTCAATTTGAAAATCGGATATTCCTTTTTTCTCAAAATATTCTTCAATCATTCTGTCAAGTTGTTCGTCATTATAATCTTCAATACGATCAGTTTCGGTACAATACAAATGGTGATGGCTTTCCAGAATGGCATCATATCTCATTATATCTTTATCCGTTTTCACTCTTTTGACCAGGCCATTCTCTGTTAATGCATCCAGCACTTTATATACAGTTGCAGTAGCAATATTGGGGTAGGTTTTCTTGATATACTTAATGATATTTTCGGCAGTAGGATGATTGTTGAGTTTTATTACTGCTTCATAAACAGCAATTCTTTGGGGGGTTACCTTAAGTCCTTTCTCAAACAGACTGCGACTGATTTCTTCTGCCTTCATATGCGGTTTTCTTAAAGAGAATTATTCTCTTTTGATAATAAGCAAATGTAAGGTTTATTGATCCCAAAGTCAAGAAGAACCGATTTTTTTTAAACATTTAACAAACCCGTTCAGAGAACAATTCACCTATTTACATGTTTACATTTGAAAATAATTTAAAACAATGGAACCGCAGCAAAAAAAACTATTTGATATGATAGTAATCGGCGATGGATTAGCCGGGTTTTTGCTGCTGTATGAGCTTTCCAGATATCCTGCTTTTGCAAACCAAAGGGTCCTTTTGCTGGGAGACGGAAAAGAAAAGCAGCGCTCTTGGTGCTTCTGGGATAATGACCTGGAACCGGAGTTGCAAAAGATGGTTAACACATCATGGAAAGAGCTCTCTTTCAAATCGGATGATGTTACCGTACGGCAGGATTTAGGTAAGCTCAATTACTACTATATACCCGGCAAATCTTTTTTTGAGTATTTCAACGAAGAGTTCCTTTCTGAACATCCCAATATACATTTTCAAAAAGATATAGCTCTTAATATTTCAGGCTCAGCAGGAAATTTCAAGGTCACGACCGGGAATGGAGTTTATGAAACCCCCAAAGTTTACAACAGTGCTTTTTTGGGTGAAAGGCCCCAAATAGACCTGTGGCAACATTTCCGCGGGTGGTTCATTGAATCGGACGAAGCGGTCTTTGATCCCGGTAACGCTCGTCTGATGGATTTCACGGTTGCCCGTAATGGTGAATGTCGCTTTATGTATATCCTGCCCCTGTCAGAAAAACAAGCCCTGATTGAACTGACTTACTTCAGCCCTCAGCCATACGAAATGTCGGTATATGATAAAGAGATAGCCGGTTATATTTCGGAACATGTGGGCGAAAATTACAAAATACTGGAAAAAGAATATGGCCAGATACCCATGCAGCAGGGAGTTTTCAGGCATTCAGGCAAAAACGATGAGACCAATCTGGGTACTTTGGCAGGCATGGTTAAGGCAAGCACAGGCTATGCTTTTCAGCGCATCCGTAATGATAGCAAAGAACTGGCCCGGGCATATTTTACAGGTAAGAAACCGAAGCGTTTCAACGAAAAGGACAGGTTTGCTTTTTATGATTCACTTTTGCTCTGGATCATCCGCAATCATCCGCAAACCTGCAAAAGAATTTTCACGCAGTTGTTTCAGCGAAGAAAGATGGAAACCATTCTTCGCTTTCTTGATCAGAAAACCAATATATGGGAGGAGGCCAATATATTTGCAAGACTGCCCATCCGCATCTTTTTAAAAGCTTTGTATTACAGACTGACCGGAAAAAGTTTTGCCCGACCGCAGTATGATTATCATGTTTTAAGGGAATTACAAAATGCTTAATACAACGTTACAGCAACAACTTCGACAACCCCGTATCTGGGCGCTTATAATGGGTATTATCCTGGTTTTACTCCACCGGCTCGTTGGGGAAGTAAACCCGGCGATTGACTATATTTTCTTCGGCATCTTTGTTATCCTCATAGGTATTCCCCACGGAGCCGTAGATCACCTTGTGGAAGAAAAATACTTTCAAAAACAGAAAAAGCCCTTTTCCCTGTTCCGCTTCCTGTTGAAATACATCCTGCAGATTGCGGCCTATGCCCTGCTTTGGTTTTTTATGCCGGTGTTAAGCCTCTCGCTGTTTCTGGTATTATCGGCCTGGCATTTCGGTGAATCGGATATGCAGCCGGCACCCCGGCATATGCTCTGGAAAGTTAGTCAGATGCTTTTGGGCACGCTGGTCCTTTTCTTTATCCTGATGCGTGAACCGGCCTTTACTGCAGATCTGATCTTTCGCATCACCAGGGAAAGTATGGCGGCCCTGAACAGCTGGCAATGGGCTGCAGGCAATGGATTGCCGGTTTATGGGTTTTTGCTGGTATCCCTTGTATTCATAAGTGTTATCGCTCAACGGTTTGAGCCCGTCAATTGGCAACCGGTAAAATGGATCAACTTTGTATTGCTGCTGGGAGTGATCTACTTTCTGCCGCTGCTGCCAGCTTTTGCCTTATATTTCGGCGGCTGGCACTCGCTGAACACCTTTGATCACATGTCAGAATTTCTTGGCAATAAGAACTCCATATGGCGACTTTGGAAAGCAGCTCTTCCGTTTACTTTGCTGGCAATTTTTTTCCTGGGACTAACTACCCTGTTATGGTCAGGATTTTTGAACCATATTGATCCCCTGCCGGTACTCTTCATCTTTATCGCTGTCATTACCTTGCCGCATCTGCTGGTGATGAATAAGATGTTTTCTAACAAGTAGAATTCATAATGAAGACCAGTATCAGGAAAAAAAATGCTGCTGTCCTTTACAAAATTTTATCAACAATCCCCACCAATCTCTAAAAATTCAAATCTATGATGAATTTGGGGTTATAAGATTTCATAGAAACTAACCCGGGCAGCACTGAGAAATTATAATGTTCCTTCCGTTCTGATTCAAAAGCAAAAAACCCAATTCCATGAACCTGAATCGCAGAGATTTCCTGAAAAACACCATGGTTCTATCTGGTGGACTGTTATTACCAGGATGGGATGTGTTCAGAACGAAGGTAATATTGAAGTGCCTACGGGCGGACCCTATGTAATTCCTTACGGCAGTATACTCCCGAAGCTTAATGAATGCGACAACCTGCTGGTAACCTGCGCCATGTCGGCATCACACATTGCCTATGGTTCAATCCGCATGGAACCCGTATTTATGATTCTGGCTCAATCTGCTGCCACTGCCACATCTTTGGCACTGGCAATCAACACCGGTTTGCACGATTTGAGCTATCCAAGATTGCGTGAAAAGCTCCTTGCCGGCAACCAGCGCCTGGAGCTTGATACCGAAAGGTTTCCAGCCATCATGCCCCCGGCGGAACCGCCCCGTGAGCGCGCAAGAATATTTAATGAACCTTTTCCGGAAAGGGGATGTGTGGTTGATTATTTTGATTAATTCCTCTTATGAATTGATAAAGGAATCGAACAAAGCCTGCGAGTCGGTTTTCGATACATCAATTACAACAGGGTTTTGAATATCCCACTTTTTGATAATTTCATCGGTAAATGTATCACGAACCGATAGGATAAGGTTACAGCCGTTGTTTTGCAAAAGCTCACTGATACTTTGTGCCCAACCTTCGTTTTCAAGCTCCAGTCTGCCCACTTCATCTATAATGATATTTTGATGGGCAATCCGCTTAGAATCATCTAATGCTGCCATACCGGCCTTTAGCCCCCCTGGCAGGATACAGTAGCTGCCAATCCGGTCGCATTCCCGGCTATTATCTTTCCGTAAAAAAGCTTCCCGGTTACCGGTTGCAATATTCTCAATATCATATCCCAGTGTGGTTCCGTTTTCCATAACACGAGGCGATAAAATGCCTCCTACAGATATATTCCGTGCCTTGAAACTCACTGCCAGGTTCATCAACCAGGTGGTTTTTCCCTGACCTATTGTACCGGAAACAATAAATACTTTGGGCGTAAGCCGTGCTTTCATTTCTTCAAGGCGCGATTCTGTTTGCGAAATCAACCGGTAAATAAATTCAGCAGGGTTTTTCAGTATAACCCCTGGTTTGGGTATGCCTGCAATTGTAAGTGGTAAACTTTCTACAGAAAGCTTCATGGCAACGGGTAACTGTCTGAAACCGGTTTTCATAAAAAAATCACGGATACGGGGATTGTACAATTCTGTTCCCAAAACAGAAAACCCCAATATGATAACAGCGGCCCTAAAGTTCATCTGCAAGCCAGCTATTATACCATGTATAATGCTTTGCGACTGCACGCGGTTAACCACAAATGCCACAGTCATGGTTATTATTACAAAATACAACCAAAACCGGGGTTTCATCAAATGGCGAAGTGCCCTTTTGTAGCGCAACGCCCACACCGAAACCAGTACAAAAATAGCCGAAGCCCATACCAATATACCGGTGCGGTTTAGTAAAATCATGGCAGTTACTATGAAAAGTAAATTCAAAAACAGCCATACCAGAGAGTAATTGAATGTACCAGACTGTTTGAAATTTAAGGGTTTAAAGTCGTTGGATACTAAATCATTGGTTTTCATTGGCTGCTGAAGTAACCTGTGCCCCACCCGCATGCCTATGATTGCGGCAATCAAACCGAACGTACTGTAAATACCCAGCAAAACCAGAACAGGTAACCATGTAACATCAAAACGGATATTGAATTGCTGCTGTGCATAGGCCAGCAAATCGGTATATACTTCAACAATGCTGAAGCCATAATACAGGATATAATTGAAAATTTTCTGAAAGAGGTTCCACGAAGTGGCAAGCATTGCCCCTATCACATAGCCGGGAATGGTTCTTCTGAATATACGCACGGAAAGCTCCAGCAGCAAAGACTGGGCAAAAATGGCAACCATCGGCCCGAAGATCACTGCACTGGGCGACATGGTCTTCATAAGCGCACAGATCAGACCTGCACGCCAGTAAATTCCCATTTCCCTCCATTTGTAACCCGATGAGATCAGAATTATGAGCCCAATGGAGCTCAAAACAGTTGAACTGAACGGAATCCGCAGGTTATGCAGAAAACTGCCCAGCACAATTTCAGATGCGGCCCAAAGGGTTCCCAGAATGGATGCCTTTATCCATTTTTCATTGATGGAAAATCGCTCAGTCATTCAGAATACAGATTTTTTCTGCACAATATCGAAATAAATGATACCCCGACCCTCCCTGAGCCACCACATCAAAAAGCTCAAGGGGTTTGGTAATACGGGTGGCACCGATTATGTGCACCCCGTGCTGAAACAAAACGTCGGGGATAATACTGCCCGACGGACCGGTAACAACCACCCGGCAGTTTTCGGGAACCGACAACAGCAATTCGTCGATGGTATTATTTACCAGGGTTAATCCGGTAATGATCAGCGCATCAGAACCGGGAATTACCTTGTTATACTCAGTTGCCGGAACATAATGTTTTTTATGCTCTTCACCCAGTGCATCTTCATTCAGTTCCAGCACAAACAAACGGTTGCCTGAATCAGATAGCTTTTCAATGTACGAATGGAATGCCCCCACAATGGTTATGGTTCTGGGATGAGAAAGATCAAGCAAATCAATGGGATCTGCATTTTCAATTACTTTGTATTTTCCATTCGCAATGATTTTTGTTGAAACCGCATTGAGCACGGCAACTTTCAAGGTATCGGTAATTTTGCTTTTTTGAGAAGTTTCAAACAGATCCATCACCTTTTGCCCGGTGATTTGCATCGGGGTAAACGGACCGAAATCCCTTTTTTTTCCGGCAGAGTAATATACCCTGTCCTGCAGTGTGGAAGCAATTCCGTGGCTGCCATCGGAAAGCTTCACTGCGGTAAGATGCATACCCATTACCACATCTGAAATAACCAGATTATCCATATGGGAAGAATATTTTGATTTCAGAAGCTCCAGGGTCTTTTGCAGGATCATGATTGGGGGTTATAATACCGTGTAAAATTTATTTATTTTTCTACCGGCAAATATAGGATTCTCCGGACAAAATCCGGCAAAAAATGTCATACCCCTTTCCCCAATAATTCCGGGTGCAAATTTGAGTTGTACCCGGACGAGTAAATGTCTTAATTCATTGTATAAAATATTTATCGTTGGAATATTTACAAAGATTAAAAAGGGTAATCGTTGCAGAATCATTTATTATCAAAGAATTCATCATTCCGCCAATTAGCAGGATTGTTTCTGATATATGTTGAAATACGTTTATATTCCAGATTATTGCGGATAATGCGATCGTGATACCGCGATTGCCAGGCAAAATAGGGGTTTATTAACCTGGCATTTTTCGTCACCCCGGTTTTAAATCCCCGAATGATGGACGCCAGATTTTTGGATTGGGGTCCGAATTGGTTTTTGGTTGGGGATGTTTTTTTTATCGTAGAGACGCAATGCATTGCGTCTGTACGGATTTTTATTTCCCCAAACCAGGAAATGCGATTTTGGGTGCAGATGGTAATAAAATATGCGGCATTCCGGCCATAATCCCAGTTTTTTAACCGGGCTGAGGGAATACGATATCTATTTTGAAATTTATCTGACATGGTTTGGTATTCATTTTAGTCCGGGCACGATATTGAGCCGTGGCCTTGCACGACTTGGAGACCTGCCCGTGCTTGTTTTAGCCGGTCTTAAGAAGAAAATTTTGTGGAATGAAAATCAAATTATTAATGAAGGACTACATATCTGTCATCATGTTTATTTACGTTTCCAAAAAACAACCGCAAACCCGAGGAACCTTCAGGAAGTTCATAAACCAGTGATTTTTCAAGTGTTGAATTTCCCGGAAAATGATCGGTAAACATATATAAATCCAGTTTTCGTCCATTGAAAACAACTTCAATGTCTTCATACAATAGATTTAAAACCCTTGGTTGAAAAACGACTCCATCGGGGTTTTTTATTATAAAGTTGGAAGGAATTGAAAGGTCCATATCCATATTCAGATTGTTTATATATGCAAGAGTCAATACCCAAAACTCCTTACCGGGCTCAGCAAGTTCTGCTTCGGAACCTATATAAACGGAATTTGATGAACCTTCCCATGAAATAACTTTGTAATTAAAACTGTTGTTGCTGCCTACCGGAACCATTTGCCCAATATCATATTTATCAGATTGATTTTCTGAAACTTCAGTCTTTTCTGTATTAGGTTTATCATTTGCAATCATTTCAGTTTGTTCTTGTGATTTTGAATCTGTTTGCGGCTGATTGCAGCCCATAAATAAAATTGAAAGAATAATTGTTAACGACAAAAAACCAGAAAATTCTTTTACAAGAGAAGTTTCGCTGCTCAAATCTTTAAACAAGGTCATGATGATTGTTATTTGTGTAAACTATGATGAATTATGCATTGTTTCAGGAGTACAAATATATCATAAAATCAGTTAATTCTTTTTCTTTTGAACTAAATGAGCTAATAAGGCAAGCTATTCCGGCGCAGTCCGGGCACGACTTTGAGTCGTACCCGGACGAGTCGTGCACGTACTTAAGAATGCAAATGATTAAATTAGCTTTTAATGTAATTAGCACAGGGAAACAATTTACAGAGTTTGTTTATCGTTATAAGATGTATTTTTGCAGTTTTATATACATTGTTGCGAAACCCGTCATTATGCCTAGTTTAAAACTCCCCGGTTTTCTTATCATCGCTGTCTTTCTCTTTTTTTCAGTTACGTGTGAACTGTTTAGCCAGCCGAAGCGTTTTACCATAAGCGGTTTTATCTACGAGAAAGGCAGTCGCGAGACACTTGTGGGTGCCAATGTTTATGAACCCAACCTTCGCATAGGTTCAACTTCCAATACCTACGGTTTTTACTCCGTCACCCTGCCACGCGACAGCGTTGAAATCGTTTTCTCCTACGTGGGATATACTACAGTGGTTAAAGAACTGGTGCTTACCGGTAATCTGAGACTTGATATTGAGCTTGACCGCAGTATTGAACTGGATGAAGTAGTAATTACTGACGAGCGCATGAGCCGCATCTCGCAGACCACACAAATGTCGAGGCTGGAGATACCTATACAGCAGGCACGCAACATACCTATGTTGTTGGGCGAGAAAGACCTTTTTAAAGTACTGCAGCTGATGCCCGGCGTGCAGTCGGGTACTGAAGGTACCAGCGGCTTTTATGTAAGAGGGGGCGGCCCCGATCAGAACCTCATCATCCTGGATGATGCCATCGTGTATAATGCCAGCCACCTTTTCGGGTTTTTCTCGGTATTCAACGGGGATGCCATAAAAAGCATGCAGCTCTATAAAGGTGGATTTCCGGCACGCTATGGCGGAAGACTTTCGTCAGTGCTGGATATCCAGATGAAAGACGGTAACAAACAGAAGTTTGCCGGCGAAGGGGGTATCGGGCTCATCAGCAGCCGACTTACCCTGGAAGGCCCCATAGTAAAAGATAAGGCATCATTCCTGATATCGGGTCGCCGAACCTACCTTGATGCCCTTGTCCGCCCGTTTATGCCCAAAGACAGCTATGGCGGATACTTCTTTTACGACCTGAACAGTAAATTCAATTATGACATTGATAAAAACAACCGAATTTTTGTAAGCAGCTATATGGGACGTGACAAGTTTTTTATAAATGATTCATACAGCGAACCCGGTTTTGAGGATGAATTTGAGGCCGGACTTTACTGGCAAAACCTTACCACTACCGTAAGATGGAATCACGTTTTCAGCGACCGCCTGTTTGCCAATGCTTCCTTTATATTTTCCGATTATCGGCTTGAGATTTATTCAAGAGAAAAATATGTGGATAACTTCCAAAACACAACCAGGGAGTTCGATCTAAGCTACAATTCGGGCATTCGGGATATCGGGCTGAAATATGACATCACCTGGAACCCTCTTCCCAACCACCTTTTGAGGGCCGGTATTCAAACCATACGCCATAAATTCACACCCAGTGCGGTAGTATTTCGCGATGATGATATCGGCAAGTTTGAAAGAACCCAGGAGATCCATTATTCGCTCGAATCGGGTATTTATGTGGAAGATGAGATCAGTATGGGTGATAAACTCAGGATCAATCCCGGGCTTCGGTTCAGCCATTTCCGTGCCGATGGCAAATCGTATATGAACCTCGAGCCCCGTTTCAACTCCAATCTGATAATTTATCCCGAGGTCAGTTGGAAAGCATCTTTTGCCTCCATGAATCAGTATGTGCATTTGCTCAGCACCACCGGTATCGGTTTACCCACCGATCTGTGGGTACCCTCTACAGGGCAGATTGCACCACAACGCACATGGCAGGCAGCAACAGGGTTTGCCTATGACTGGCTCAACCGCAATCTGGAATTCTCCATCGAAGGTTACTACAAAAAATCAAGGGATATCATCGGCTACACAGAGGGAGCTTCATTCCTGTTTATTGATGATCCTGAAAATGCTGAAAACTTTTCATGGCAGGATAACATAACCAGCGGCGAAGCCTGGGCATATGGCCTGGAATTCCTGGTGCAACGAAAGTCCGGACGGTTTTCGGGGTGGGCAGGCTATACCCTGTCATGGATACAGCATCGCTTTGACGAGCTTAATTTTGGTGAAAAATTCTGGGCCCGTTACGACAGGCGTCATGACATTTCGCTGGTGGGAATTTACGAAATATCACCCCGTACAACTTTCAGCGCTACATGGGTATATGCTACCGGTAATGCCTATGATTTAGGCACAGGCCGATTCCCTGTAGTATCTCATACACCCTTCCCGACCAGACAGGATGATTTCCATTATCAACCCTGGTTTAATTCTGCCAATGTGTACGAAAAGAAAAACAGCTTCAGGGCTGCTTCTTACCAACGACTGGATGTGGGAGTGCAGTTTCACAGAGAAATAACCCGCTTTGGCTATCCCGTAAAACGAACCATCGAACTGGGGGCATACAACGCCTATAGCCGCAAGAATCCATTCTTTTATTACTGGGACAGTCGTGTGCCCCAGAATCCCTTCGATACAGAGTTGGATGATATGAGTCGAAGACTCATGCAGGTTAGTATTTTCCCAATCGTACCTTCAATCAGTGTAAATTTCAAATTTTGACCATGACAGAAAAAACAATATATAAGAATGCATTTGTACGTTTTTACCGTGCAGCCATCCATACAGCCTTCCGGTCAAAGGTCATGCAGCACTTTCTTGTTGTAACGGTAGCATTGTTCCTGCTTACCGGCTGCGAAGATTTTTTTACCAGCGAAGCCACCAATGTAAAAATTCCGGGTAGCGAACCGCAATTGGTGGTTTATTCATTTATTTCACCACAGGATTCACTGATCAGGGTAATAGTTTATCGCTCCATTCCCAATACTATAGACCCCCGAAATGTGCCTCATGTATTTGGAGATGCCCACGTGCATTTGGCAAAAAAAGGTGACGCATTTACTCAACTTTCCTATGATGAAGATTTAATGGCTTTTGTTATAAATGCAGATGATTTTTCTGTGGAAGCCGGCAATGATTATATTCTCAGGGTTGAAGCTTTCAGTGGTGAAACAGTGGAGGCTATATGCTATGTCCCGGGATTTGAAGTTGATACAGTAATGCTTTATGAACCCACCCAGACAACAGACCAATGGGGGTCTACAAGAACAAACATACAATGGGAAGTACACCCCACACCTTCTTCAGAGGTCAGATATTATCGTTCAGGGGCTTATTCAACTGCATGGGAGATATTTGAAAATCAGCACCAATTACTCCTTAACATTTCACCCCTCTGGCTCGACAGAGGGCAGGAGTTTTTTACATATACCAACGAAACGGCACCGGTTTTCCGGGCAAGCTCCAGATTTCATCTGAATCTGCAAAACGGCACATCAAATACACCTGAATCTACCCGGATTGATTCACTTTTTGTGTTTGTCATGCAAACCGATTACCACTACTATCAGTTTCACAGGAGTGTAGAAAACTATTTTTATTTTGATGATGATTTCCCCTTTGCAGAGGCTGTGCATATTTACAGCAATATCCAGGGCGGACTGGGTGTGTTTGGGGGATACAATAAAAGGCTTTTGCTAGTCGCAGCTACTCCGCAAGGGGATGAATAAAAAGAATTTTTCGTTGCATTATCTGCGTCGACTAGGCCGGTTAATCGCTGCAGGGTTATTTATTATCAAAAAAAATTATCATCCCTCCAATTGGCAGGATTCTTTCTGATATATGTTGAAATGCGTTGATATTCCAGATTATTGCGGATAATACGATCGTGATACCGCGATTGCCATGCAAAATCCGGTTGTATATTCATTTTCCCCGATAATGATGATTGCGTGAAAATGGTTGGGCATGATTACGTATTCACCCATTTGCAAATTCATATCGGGGCGCATTTCGAATGTTTTCAACCATTGGGTTTGTGCAATTTTGCCGATGGGAGATAAAAATACGCAAGCAATCTGTAGCGCAGTCCGGGCATGACATTGAGTCGCACCCGGACTTTAGAATTATTCCCCGCTCCTATTCTCCACCCGTTCCTTCAAAGCCCGGTTCATCTGATGGTAACCCACTTCGGTTTTTTTGATCATACCGCCCATAAATAAAACCATGGGCCCCACAAATCTTTCAATCTGCCGGAAGCGGGTCTTGCCATCCGGCAAAGGTTCCAGCAGAAAAGTATGATCGCCGCGATACATGACTTTCAGGAAACTGCCGCCCCATACAATGGCTTCCGCCGGATGTACCACATACACTTCCGGTGTAAAGGTCAAGGGTTTCATGCCGGGCGGAACTACATTTATACGCAGACGCTCACCCACCTTAAGGTTTCCTTCCACCGCAGGAATAAAATCATTCCACGATTCCCATGCGTTGAAATCCACCAGCACTTGCCACACTTCTTCGGGTGTTGCATCCACATCAATGGAAGCATCAATAATTCGATGCATGGATACTTTTTTGTTCTTCCTGTTTTTGGCAGCATCTTCAACAATGATGTTAAGACCGGGTTTGGCGGTGGCAAAACCGGCCAGGAAGCAAATTCAAAGGCAATATCTTTATGGGCATAGGTTCCACCGTACCTGCCCGTTTTTGCTACTATACCTATCGCATTTGTCGCTTTTATCCATCTTTTGGGTGTAAGTGAAAAGCTGTTTGAGCCAGCCATATTTTTAATTCCATCGAATTCGATGGAATTAAAATCAGGATTATTGAAAATCTCCCATAAGCCCATAAATTCTATAGTGCTTCTGTTTCGCATCCAGTTTTGAAGGATGTAATCACTTCTTTCTGCATCCCGATAGCGGGCAATGTCCGTTAATGAGATAAAATCTTTTTCTTTCGATGTGAAAAGTGTAACTTCTGTTCCCTTTACGTCTATTTTGTTACTTCTTGCCATTATTTTTTGTCATTTTAAGGAAGTTGAGTTCGTCCCATTTCGCGACCAACACTTTCCTTTTTATACATTTCAGCCTGTGAAGTATAATTTCCTTTTCTGCCTTCTTCACTTGCCATAAGAAGTTCTTCCTCCTGCTTATCGGTCAAATTAATATAAGGTTCTTTCTTTTTGTAAGCCAGTAAGGTTTTTATGGCATTTAAAAACTCAGCATCATCAATATCGGAAATCCTTTTGATTAACTCCCTTTTTAACGCAACGGTATCCATAAGATTCAATTTTGTTGTGTTTAAAGTTACAATTTTCTGTTGATTTAAACCCACTTATTCCCCGCTCCTATTCTCCCGTGTGAATGCAGGATTCCAGCACAGGATCATCAAGGCTCATAAGCTCGTTAAAGTCTAACTTAAGGCTCTCCAGTTTGTTGATATAAGCCTTTACGGTATTTTTGCTCAATCCAAGGTTGCTGGCGATGGTTTTTTTACCTGCTCCGCCCTGGTGTAGCCTTATCAGTTGTTTTATCTGACTCATAGGTTTTGGTTTTCCGGCCATCTTTGCTCTT
>REDJ01000007.1 GCA_007693555.1 Bacteroidota bacterium | reverse complement strand
GTGGATGAAATACTGGAAAGGGCTATCCGGCAATTACAATAAAAAGTATAGAGCTTATCTTTTTCCCATACAGTAAGCTGGCGTATGCCAGGCTAACGGTAGAATTAGGCTATGCCTGGAATTTAAGATAAATAACAGGGCCCACTCCGTATACTTCCTGATTCCAGAATTATAGAAAGCCGACTAGGAGTGGACTCAATTGTCAAATTATCAAATTATTCAAAATGAAAAAAATCTTGTTAATTATTCTGGGTTCCATGATGATCCCTATGGCCTATGGCAATGAAAAAGATCATGCCATTGGATTGCGCGTGGG
Source organism: Bacteroidota bacterium (assembly GCA_007693555.1). Lineage (GTDB taxonomy): Bacteria > Bacteroidota > Bacteroidia > Bacteroidales > UBA7960 > SKVR01. Next base: position 2,576 of record REDJ01000007.1, on the reverse strand, counting down.
TATACCTTCAAAAGCGGCATCAGCAGAAATCTCTTACCAATACAATCTTACAACCGCCAGCCGGTTAGAATTTGGGCTGGGTGTGGCAGAATACCCGGTGCAGGCAGTATTGATGTATCAAAGGGTGGGCGATCTGTCCTCACTTGCCAGCGGGTTGAAAGTTTATGCCGGAGCGGGTGTGGTGGCTGGATTTTACTCATCAAAAACAGGTGTTGGCATCGCTGCCCAGGGAGGTCTGGAGTACAATTTCAAATCCCCTTTTCAGGTGTCACTTGATTATCGCCCAAAAGTATTTTGGCCTGGCCAGACAATCTATTATGACGACATTTCGGTGGGGGTGCGTTATAAGTTTTGATATGCATTCAAGTAGTCTCTGTAATAAATTGTTTGTAAGTCTCATAACGATTAATAATTTTTATACATCGAATCATGATTAAACAGAAATCTTTACTCATAATCCTTTTCGCACTTCTTTTTCACTCTTGCCAAAAGGAGGATTTTTCTAAATCGGGCATAATTAACGATCATTTCTTCCTGCAATCCGATGGCCAGAATATGCCCGTTACGGTTGCCGGAAACCTGGACCCGGGCAAGCTGTTATTAATTGTGCATGGCGGACCGGGAGGCAATGCTCTTGCCTACCGAAACAAGTATGTAAAAGCCAACGTGGAGTCGGAGTTTGCTGTGGTGTATTGGTATCAGCGCTATTCCGGCAACAGTCAGGGGAATAGCGGTGATACACACATTTCGGTTTACCGGAATGATTTGCGCAAACTTATTCAACTTCTTAAAAACATCTATGGAGATGATAAGAAAATCTATCTGTTTGCTCATAGCTGGGGCGGTTTTCTTGCGCCCTACTTTCTGGTCCATGAGGAAAATCAGGCCCTGGTTGACGGGTGGATACAGGTAGGGGGAGCGCACGATTATGCACTCAATGATTCCCTTACACACCAAATGCTGAGATCCATTGGAAAGCAGGAGATAGAGGCGGGCAATAACCTGAAAGAATGGGAACCCATTGTAGAATGGTGTGAAACAAACGACCATAATGGAAGTAAGAACGCGGCTAAACTTAACCGCTACGCCAATTTCGCCGAAACCCTGATCCATGAGATCGAAAGACCCGATATTTTTGGGTCTGACCTTTCCATCATGCTTGCCAACCACATCTCTATCACATCGGGTCTGGCAAACTCTTTGGCTTCAAATTATTATGATATTACCCAGCCGGCCTATGGTATAAAGCTGAAAACCGATCTTCACAAAATCACCCTGCCCACCTTATTGCTTTGGGGGAAATACGATTTTGTATGCCCCACCGGACTGATGGATGAACTCATGGAACATCTGGAGAACACGGCACCTGAATCTCACATTTTTGAAAAAGCAGGCCACGCACCCATGTACAATGAACCTGAGCTTTTTTGGGAAACCGTTATCAGATTTGTAACCAATCATTAAAAAAACCCTTAAAATGGTATATAGAATATTATTTTTTATCATAGCATCGGCAGCCCTTTTTGTTCAGGCCCAGGATATTCCGCCTGTGGTAAGCAATAGCCTCAGAGTTTCCTATATGGGCTCTGTAACCTATCCGGGTTTTAAGGTGGGATATGAAATGCCCTATAAGCAAACCCAGGTATTCAAAGAGAGAAGAACCGGTGTAAAGACATTTACTAAAGAGCGATCGCTGAATGTTAACTTCGGAATGTATCATCATCCTACCTTTCACAACAACTATTTTTTGCAGGCCGAATGGAATTTGCGCCGGCAAAAAAGCAAAGGGATGTTTTATGAATTTTCACCCGGTTTGGGTGCCAGTCGGACTTTTCTTGCCAGTGCCACTTATAAGGTGGACGACAGGGGAGAGGTATCCAAAGTTCCCCTGGCCGGCAATTATTTTGCGTTGCTTTCGGTAAGTGGCTCTTTGGGATACAACCTTTCTGTAAGGGGCAATTTACCGGGAAAGCTTTTCGTAAAACCGGGGCTACTCTTCCTTTTTCCATACAGCAAAATGGCGTATGCCCGGCCAACGGTAGAATTGGGGTATTCGTGGAGTCTCTCAAATAAGTCTTAAAATAAATATAACTGTTAGTAATTTTGAAAATCATGAGTTTTCTTGCTGACACTAATTATATACTCAATCAGAATAATAAATTCTATTACTAAAATAATACAAGCCATGAGCGCATCTGCAAACCATTACGATTTTCTGATTTCAAGAATCAAAGATTACATCGAAGTGAATGATGCCGAGATTGAAATCATTCACAGATTGTTTGTAGAGGAGCAATACAGCGTATTCCTCAATATTATATCGCATCGCACATCGGGGTAACACCACAAGCCTTATGCAGGATTAAAAAAAAACTACTGGGCAAGCAATCATGAACTTCGGTTAATCAATGGCAAACCCTATATGGGTACTTTTGCAAAAGTTATTTCCATTGCGCTTATACGGGCAATGGATGCACACAATAAACATAATGAATATGCTATGATAAAGGTCGAAAATCTAAATTTTACCTACAAGAAAACCCAAAAGAAGGCAATAGAGCAAATGAGCTTTGATG
>REDJ01000008.1 GCA_007693555.1 Bacteroidota bacterium | reverse complement strand
AACGGAGGTTTAGTTATGACCAGAATAAAATTTGTATTAGTTTTCTCTCTAGCAGCATTCTTTTCATCTGCCGGCCTTATGGCCCAGGTAATTGACGGAGTGGCTCCAAGAGATGGTTTTTACGACAGAGTATGGATTGATGAAAAAAGACCTATTCAGCTTCCATACGTGCGTCAGGCAGATATTTTATGGGAAAAAAGAGTATGGCAGGTGATTGACCTCAGAGAAAAAATCAATCATCCCCTGTATTTCCCCACTACAACTATCGATGACAGGCAAAGCCTTATGCAGGTGCTCATCGGCTCAATAAACGAAGGTGCAATCCGTGCCTATGAGGATGATGAGTTTACCATGCCCATGACTCCGGAAGAAATCCGAACCAATTTTGCCCGTCAGGAAGTAAGAAGGTTTACCCGACCCGAGCCACCATACGAGGAATATGATTCACTCATTGTAATTCCTCTTTCAACAGAGGATGTTACCAAATACCGGGTTAAGGAAGACTGGTTCTTTGATTCCAAGCGCTCGGTACTTGACGTGCGAATCATTGGTATTTGCCCCGTAAGGGAAAGAATTGACCCTCAAACCGGCGAAAGCCTTGGCGACCAGCCCCTCTTCTGGGTTTACTTCCCCGAAGCACGCAATGTGCTGGTTAACGCAACTGTATTCAACCGCAGGAACGATGCTCAAAGAATGTCGTTTGACGACCTCTTTATGCGCCGCATGTTCAATAGCTATGTTTACAAGGAGTCAAATGTATACGACAGACAAATCAACGAGTATATAGAATACACGCTTGATCAACTGCTTGAAGCTGAAAGAATTAAAACCGATATCCGGAACTTTGAACTGGATGTCTGGGAATATTAAATCCTTTTTATAACTTATCTCCAAAAAAAGAGGCTGCCTTCCGGCGCCTCTTTTTTTTGTCATTTTCTGATTCAGGACAGCACCCTAAATCATTTTTGACGGATCAACCCACCGGTCAAAATCAGTTTCCGAAAGCAGGCCCGATTCAATGGCAGCTTCCTTCAGGGTTTTATTTTCCTGGTGGGCCTTTTTGGCAATGCCTGCAGCATTATCGTAACCAATGTGAGGGTTCAGCGCTGTTACCAGCATCAAAGAATTCTTCAGGTGCTTTTCAATCTGGGTAAGGTTGGGCTCAATACCTTCCACACAGTTTACTCTGAATGAATCTGTTCCATCAGCCAGCAAACGGGCCGACTGCAGCAAATTATAAATCATAACGGGCTTGAAGACATTAAGCTGAAAGTGACCGTTCATCCCTCCCACTGCAATGGCTGCATCGTTGCCTATTACCTGGGCCGCAACCATGGTTAAGGCTTCCGATTGAGTTGGATTTACCTTGCCAGGCATAATAGAAGAGCCGGGTTCATTGGCAGGTAAATCTAACTCTCCCAGCCCGCAACGTGGCCCTGAAGCCAGAAATCTGACATCATTGGCAATCTTCATCAGGCTGATGGCAACCTGTTTAAGTGCCCCACTGGTTTCCACAATGGCATCATGGGCTGATAACGCTTCAAATTTGTTGGGTGCAGTAATAAATGGATGCCCTGTAAGTTTGGCAATTACTTCAGCCACTGCCCGGTCAAATCCTTTGGGTGCATTTATACCGGTACCCACTGCGGTGCCTCCCAGCGCAAGCTCACTCAAATGATCTAATGTGGATCTGAGCGCCCTGATACCATGTTCAAGTTGCGCAACATAACCCGAAAATTCCTGCCCAAGCGTAAGGGGTGTGGCATCCATAAGATGTGTACGACCTATTTTCACAATATCCTTATACTCAGTAGCCTTTTCGTTTAAAGATTCTTTAAGCCTATTCAAAGAGGGTATGGTTTCTTCAACAATCAGCTTGTATGCCGAGATATGCATGGCTGTAGGGAAGGTATCATTAGATGACTGTGATTTGTTTACGTGGTCGTTGGGATGTACTTTCTTAACTTCATCATCCAGATTTCCTCCAAGAATTTCATGCGCCCTGTTGGCAATCACTTCATTTAGATTCATGTTCGATTGGGTACCACTCCCTGTTTGCCATACCACAAGCGGAAAGTTACCGTCAAGCTTGCCGACAAGAATTTCCTCACATGCCTCAATTATCGGCTTGGAAATATCAGACTTTAAAACACCCATCCTTTCATTAATGATGGCTGAAGCTTTTTTAAGAATGGCAAATGCTTCAATGATCTCTTCGGGCATTTTTTCCTTTCCAATCCTGAAGTTCTGCAAAGAACGCTGGGTTTGGGCACCCCAGTATTTATCAGCAGGCACTTCTATAATGCCCAGTGAATCTTTTTCCTTTCTCGTTTCCATATACTTTTTGAGTTTTTAATGTTTCATTAAATTTAAACACTTAACAGGCAAAACCCAAATATTGTTGGTTTATAACCGTTATATTTGCAGGAAATTTGTATCAGATATGGAAACCAATCGCCAGAAAAAAATAAACAAACTGCTTCAGAAAGACCTGGGAGAGATATTTCAGCGGGAAGCCCCGAATTTATTCAGGCGCGCCATGATTACCGTTACACAAGTTAGGGTAACACCTGACCTTGCGCTTGCAAAAGTTTACCTGAGCATCTTTGGAACCGATGCTGAAGAAATACTAACCAAGGTAAAATCGAATACCGGAGAAATACGCAAACAGCTGGGCATGAGAATAAAAAACCAGCTTCGCCAGGTACCACAGCTTCAATTTTTTATCGACGACAGCCTGGATTATATTGAAAATATTGAAAAGCTTTTGAAGGAATAGACAACCATGCAGTACGACCCCATTAAGGCTTCCCTGGGCAGGTTTTTCAACCGCAGTATTTTTTTCAGAAAGGTATTCTATAAATTGCTCGATCTGCTTCTGCTAAGAGCATGGCATGTGCACAGCGAACTGC
>REDJ01000110.1 GCA_007693555.1 Bacteroidota bacterium | reverse complement strand
GGTGAAGGTGGCCCCGGAACTCCCCGTGCCGGTAGCATCCGTTACGGCTTGTGGACCCTCAGCGACCAGACAGAAGTGGTAATTGAAGACAGCTGGTTTTATGGTTCTAAGGATGACCTTTACAGACCTGTAGGAGGTAAATTGCATATTGTACGCAATACTTTTGAATTGATGGGCGAAGATGGTGGCGATATCATCAATGTAAAAGGCGGTACCGTTGGTAACATTGCATATAACGTAGTTATTGGTGCCGCTACCAACGCTTTCAAACCTTCCGATGATGGCGAAAGTACCATTCAGTCCAACATTGGAATCTTCAACAATACTGTTATAAACAGTGGCCACAGAAGAGCTGGTCTGAATCGTGGCTCTAACATCAATTTTGAGAATGGTGCCCGTGGTTTTGCTTACAACAATATTCTGGTAAACAATAAAAATGGTATCCGTGTATTGGATGATGCTGATATTGCAAACATTAGCTATGACTATACTCTTTACTATGCTGATAACCAGCAATTCCTGGATCAGATTCCCCCGGAAGATTCAGCCAGTGAAATTCAACCCAACGATATCCTGGGCGAAACCCCTGGAGATAATGATCCCATGTTTGTGAATTACGATGTTACCCAGTTTACCCTGGAAGAGTATCTGGCAGGTGAAAATCAGCCGGTACATATGAACCGTATGACCAATAACGGAACAACCTATGATTTACGCCTCGCTGCCGGATCTCCTGCAATTGGTGCCGGTACAACCGATTTTATCCTTGTACCTGTTGAATGGAATTTCCTCAGTGGCGACAGAGGTCCTTCTGCTGTTGTTCCCAGCGCTGATCTGGGTGCATACCCAACTGCCGGTGGTGGAAACAGACATAATTAATAGAATATTTTAAAGGTATTCAAACCTTCGGTAACTCTTTTACCGGAGGTTTGATTTTTTATTCTGATCTGATTGCACATCTGATTATTTTAATTTACATGCATATATACTTTCAGTACCTTTATCTTATGATAGCTTTTTTAATGTTATTTTGTTGCATGAACTGCGATAGTACAGTCGTAGAACCGGATGTGCCTGAATTTTTTATAGCAGATTATGATATGAATAATTTGCCGGTATCTAATCTTTTTGAAGATTACCAGGCCCTGGGCCCTTTGAATAATCCGGCCATTGATGAAGCTTCGGGGATTGCCGTGAGTCGCAAGGATCCGGATTTGATCTGGACTCATAACGATAGCGGTGATATGAACCGTATCTTTCTCATTCAAAACAATGGAATTTACAGGGGAGCATTCAGGCTTTTAGGGGCAGGAAACCGCGACTGGGAAGATATGGCTATAGGGCCCGGGCTCACAGAAAATGTCAACTACCTCTACATTGCTGAGATAGGTGATAACCTTGGTCGTTACCCCATAAAATACATTTACCGTCTTCCCGAACCTGATATTAGCTTGGCAGATTCAACAGTACAATGGGTAAATGTTGAAAATGTGGATCGCATCCCCTTTGTTTATCCTGATGGGATTATGATGGATGCGGAAACCCTGATGATTGATCCATGGACCAAAGATCTATACATTATTACCAAAAGGGAGTACCCTGTTACTGTTTACAAACTTCCCTATCCTCAAAGTATAGCCGATACAACAGTAGCTGTTAAATATGGTACTCTGCCTTTCACATGGGCAACCGCAGGTGATATTTCTGCTGATGGCAAAGAAATCCTTGTAAAGACCTTAGAAAAAGTTTTCTTATGGGCCAGAAAGGAAGGGGAAACTATTTCTGATGCTTTTATGCGACAGCCTGTAAGGGTTCCTTACACACCCGAAATTCAGGGTGAGGCTATTGCATTTCCGGAGAATGGGAGTGGATATTATACTTTAAGTGAGTCACGAGGGAGAGTAACTCCTGTAGTGTATTTTTACAAAAGAAAAGAATAAAACCAGATGCAGTATTTAGTATATTTTCTGATCTCTCTGTTGTTCAGTGCCTGCGGCAATAATAATGCTGAAGTTATTGTAACAAAAATAGAAACCCATGACTTTCTCAGGGATATTCCTGTTTATACGAAAGACAGCCTGGTAAATATTGTGGTCGAGATACCCGCGGGCTGTAACCAGAAATGGGAGGTGAATAAACAAACCGGGTATCTTGAATGGGAAAGAATCAATGATGATTCTCTGAGAGTAATCAGATATCTTCCCTATCCTGCCAATTATGGAATGATTCCGCGCACATGGTTACCTAAAGCTGAAGGTGGAGATAATGATCCGCTAGATGTTTTTTTACTGGGAAAAAGGGTTGAAAGAGGCAGCATTGTGCCGGCTCGTATTATTGGAGTAATCCGTATGCTTGACAATGGTGAGCAAGATGATAAACTTATTGCAGTTCCTGATTATGACTGGCACTATGATATTTCCACATTGGGTCAGTTAAAAGAAAAGCAAAATGGAGTTGCTGATATAATTATCATCTGGCTTGTAAACTACAAAGGACCAGGCAGGGTTAAGTTTCAAGGTTTGGATGATGAAATAGAAGCCCGGAAAATTCTCCAAAGTTCAATAAATTCTTTCAAACTTAATGAAGGAATTATTCAATAATACTATTTTACCAGTTCATACTGAAAAATCTTCTCCTCATCTCTCCCTGTCACGTACATAATGGTTTCATCGGCACTGAAGCTTAATCCTCGACCCTGTTGAGTCTGTTGGCTTACATCAAAGGAATCTGTAAAAGTGGCGGTGGAAATGTTATAAGGCTCGGTAAGATTGTATTGCAACACGGCCCGGCGTTCGGTGTCCATGAGCATCATTATACTACCAGCTTTCAGAAACTCAATTCCTCTCACTTCTTTCTGGATGTTGCTTATATCAAGGGTATAGGTAAGAGTTCCTGTATTCACATCCCAGGGTATGGTAAGACTAT
>REDJ01000200.1 GCA_007693555.1 Bacteroidota bacterium | reverse complement strand
TTGATTTACCCAAATCCAATGTACTTCAGTTTTTAACAGAGGGAGGGAACCTTATCTCTGCAAGACCTTCGGGTACTGAGCCGAAAATTAAATTCTACATCAGTGTGAATACTCATCTTGATTCTCCGGATAACTATTATGAAAAAGAAAAAGAGCTAAAATCATTAATTCAGGCGATTAAAAAAGATTTGAGCTGATTCTTGATTAGGGGGATTTTGTTTGAGACAGTGAGATGAAATATTGTCTTTAGCTTTTCTTAGTATTATTGAAATGATCAGGTTTTGATAATCTTGCTAACTTTACGTTTGATACTTACGTTAAGAATTAAGCAAATGAAATTATTAAACCTGATCATTGTTATTTTAATTGTAATTTCTGCCTGTAACCGCAAGCCCCGGGAAGTAATTGAAATTGACCAAAACAATAGAACGAGACAAGAGGCAGTTGAAGACGATACTATCTATAATCCCCTTAAAGTTGCAGTATCAGCAATACTTTCTCCCCGTGAAACTTATGAATCTTATGAGAAAATTTTCAAATATATTTCAGATGAGATGGGATATCCCATTGAGTTTCACCAAAGAAAAACCTATGCAGAGATTAACCAGATGCTTGAAGCAGGCCAGTTGGATTTTGCGTTTATTTGCACCGGTGCTTACGTTGAATTGGATTATTCAAAAGATGTTGAGCTTCTTGCAGTGCCGGTTAGTGCAGGTAAACCCTATTACAATGCCTATATAATTGCTTCTGAAGCTTTTGCTGCTGAAAGTTTTGAAGATTTAAGAGGAAGCCGGTTTGCTTTTACCGATCCTCTGTCAAATACAGGCTATTTATATGCATTACACCGACTGAAGGATTTTAATGAAACCTATGATAGCTTTTTTGAATCTACAATGTTCACCTATGGCCATGATATATCCATTCAGCTTGTGGCAAAGGGAGTTGTTGATGCTGCAACTATCAATCAGTTGATTTTTGATTATCTTAAAGTTTATCAACCCGAGAGAATTGAAGGAGTAAGAATTATTGAAGTTTCGCCTGATTACGGAAATCCGCCGATAGTAATTTCGCAAAGACTTAAGGGTGAAAAAAGAGAGCAACTGAAGCAGCTATTCCTTTTAATGCATACAAATACTGAAGCGAGCTCAATTCTGGATGATTTATTGGTTGACCGTTTTATTGAAGGAGAAGATGAGAATTATAACTCTGTGCGGGAAATGAAACAAAGACTGTTAGACTAATTCCCCATTTATGAATCAAATATCATTAAATAGTAAAGAGACTGAGAGGGTAAAAATCCCACTCTTCTGGAAGTTTACCATTGGTATGGTGGTTGTTGTGGTGTTATTCGGAAGTATCAATGTAGTATTGGTTCACCGTATTATATTTTCTTCACTCGAGGAAGAATTACAGGAGAAAGGCGTTTTTATGTCTCAAATTATATCAGAAAGGGCTATAAATTATATTCTTTTTGATGATATTGTTGCTTTGAATGTTCTGCTCGACGAAGTAAAAGCTGCAGATGAAAGTATTGAATATATATTGGTTTGTGATATTGATTGTCGGATTAAAGCCCATACTTTTGATGGTTTGGTGCCTGATGGCCTGCATGATATTCACCAACGTGAGCAGAGTAATGAAGTTATCTCCGCTCACGTAAAATTTCAGGGAAGTGATAAGCTTATCAGGGATATCTCTATTCCTTTGCTGGAAGGCAATATTGGGTTTTTAAGGGTTGGTCTTACCGAAGATAATATTGGCAGAACACTTAACCAGGCAACTCGCACATTACTGGGAATGATTCTTACACTTGTTGTAATTAGCCTGGGCGGGACCTTTATTTTCTCTTACCTGGTAACCAGTCCGGTGAAAGATATCAGCAATATAGCCGATAATCTTGATATGCAATCCATTAGAGAAAAGAAACTTATGTCTGCTACGCGTTATCCAAGACGAGTGGAAAAGGTAATGAAACTTTTGCCCGGTGATGAAATTGATATTCTTGTTTCGCGCTTTAATGAAATGGTGCAAAGACTCCAGAAAGCCTATGATGAGCTGGAAACCACACAAAAAAAGCTTATACAATCTGAAAAACTCGCTTCAATAGGTACTCTGGCATCAGGAGTAGCCCATGAAGTAAATAATCCTCTCGCCGGTATAATGCATTGCATATCGAGGATTAAGAAGAATCCGGGCAATACCGTGGAAGCTGCGAAGTACCTTGATTTGATGGAAGAAGCTGCCATAAAAATGGAGATGGTAGTAAAAAATCTGCTTGATTTTGCGCGGCAGCCCGATCATCAAAAAAACGATTTGGATCCCAAAGAAGCACTGAAGAATTCTTTAACATTGGCAGAGCACAGACTAGAAAAGGAAAAGATTAAGGTTTTTCTCAACACTTGCCCTTACAATGTTTTGATACTTGGTAATAAGAATCAGCTCGAACAGGTTTTTCTCAACCTGGTATTAAACAGCATTGATGCAATTGCCGATAGAAAAAGGCAAAACCCTGAAATCTCCGGCGAATTAAATGTAAGCTGTGGCCTGATGGAAAATGATAAAGAAAAATTCTTTATTGAGTTAAAAGATAACGGTTCCGGTATCCCTTCTGAAAACCTGACCAAAATTTACGATCCTTTTTTTACAACCAAGCCGCCCGGAAAGGGCACCGGGTTGGGGCTTTCTGTGAGCATGAATATCATTGGGGATCATGGTGGAGAAATGGAAATTAAAAGTGTGAGAAACTCAGGAACCATAGTGAGTATAATATTACCGGTAAAATCATTTACATCAACATGAAGATATTTTTAGCAGAAGATGAACGGATTCTCAGGGTAAGCCTGGCTGATGAACTCAGGGATGCAGGCTACCAGGTTTTTGAATTTGCTGAAGCTTCAGGGGTATTGCAAAAGATAGCCGATGAAAACCCTGATCTTTTAATTACAGATATACGTATGCCGGGCATTGATGGGCTTGAACTGCTGGAGAAGGTAAAGAAGCTTTCGCCTGATACGTTTGTAGTAGTTATGACGGCTTATGCATCAGTTGATACTGCCATTAAAGCACTAAAACTGGGCGCTTATGATTATCTCTCAAAACCCTTTCGCAATGAAGAAATTTTGCACCTGACCAAAAGAGTTGCCGAATTGCGCGACATAAAACAGGATAATTTGCGTTTGCAAACCCAGATTAGTGAAAAGTTTGATTTTTCAAGCTTTGCAGGTGAGAGTGACTCCGTTAAGAAAATATTTGAACTGGTACAATCAGTGGCTCATTCCAATGCTTCAGTTTTAATAACCGGCGAAACAGGAACAGGCAAGGAGATGCTTGCTAACATAATACATTATAATAGCAACCGCAGTAATAAACCTTTTGTTAAAGTTAGTTGTGCCATTCTGGCCCGTGAGGTTTTCGAAAGTGAACTCTTCGGACATGAAAAAGGTGCATTTACCGGTGCCGAAAAATCCAGAAAAGGACGATTTGAAATTGCTGATAAAGGAACTATTTACCTCGATGATATTGATGATGTGCCATTGGAATTGCAGGTGAAGCTTTTACGTGTACTGCAGGAACAGGAAGTAGAACCTGTTGGTGCAACAAAGGCTGTAAAGATCGATGTAAGGGTAGTGTCATCAACCAAGTATGATTTAAAGAAACTGATTTCCCAGGGAAAATTCCGTGATGACCTCTTTTACCGGTTAAATGTTATTCCTATACATATTCCACCGCTCAGGGAAAGAAAAGATGACATCAGGGTACTTGTAAACAGATTTCTAACGGAGTTTTCACAAGGCAAGCCATTGCAAATTAACCCGGATGCGTTGGGTATACTGGAAAACTATAAATGGCCGGGAAATGTAAGGGAACTTAGAAACCTTATGGAAAGACTTGTACTTACCACAACAGGAAACCAGATTACGGTGACAGATATTCCTTCCGAATTTATTAAACCTGAAATTTCCGATAACAATCTTGAAGTAAATGATCAATGGAATCTGGAGGAAATACTGGCAGCTACTGAAGTTAAACTCATTAAAGCTGCCATGGTCAAAAGTGGTGGAAATAAGACCAAAGCAGCCAGGCTTCTGAATATTCCTTTGTCTACATTTCGAACAAAAGCAGAAAAGTACAGCCTTGATTTTTAGGTTTTGGTGTTAAAAAAACCGAGGGTTACAGGTAATGCCTGCAACCCTCGGTTCAATCTAATTCAATTCTTAAATCTTATAGTGAAAATGAAGCTTCAAAAATAATTCCGCTGAATTTGGGATCACGCCCTACATCAACGAAGTTAGCCACTCCCACAGTCCCTTCGTCCCAGCCTGTTGCTGACTGGGTAACATACTCAAGTTTCATGAGCATTCTGCTGGTAATCCATGCTCCGGCACCTATCTGAAACCTGTTTACTGAGCCTGCTGCCACATTGCTAAATTGAGAAGCATTGGCTTCTGAATATCTGGCTGAAAGGTAAATACTACGATGGATGTATTGTGTAATATCTGCTCCATAATAAGCCCACTCTTCAGTTCCGACGTCGGTGGTGGCAGGATTGGGCCCTGATGCATTAGCCAGACCGTAATGCGCCTTAAAATGTGTTGTGGGGATAGGTCTCCATGTAAGGTCGAATTGAAATGCATCCAGCTCTTTACCATCTCCAATACGAACCTGGCCAGGGCCTTCTCCATTTCCGGAGTTGTCATTGTGAAGATTCCATACACTTGAATAGGAACCTCCTAACCTTTCTCTGCGGAAAAGATTGGTGCCACGTGCAGCTCCTGCTTCATGATTGGTAGTGTAGTAAGAACCTGAAAGATACATGTTTTCAATGGGAGATACCCATGCCTTAGTGCGAAAAGAATAGCCCCTGTCAGCTCTCATGTCTTGTTCGGGGGCTCCGGTACCAGCTCCAACCATTAATCCATAGCGTGGGCGCTTATGAATGATTTCAAATCCGGGTTCGGTACCAAGGGTCGAAACTACTGGGGTTCCTACAAGGGGATTACGCTGCACGTCACCATTCATAGAGCGGCGATACCACTCATCACCAAAGTCAGCATAAAAATTACCCACCTTTAAATCAATATAATTAAAAATACCATTGAAGACAGAAAGGAAAGAGTTTTCAGGCATTCTGCGGAAGTATATGTAACCATTTCCACCCCACCATTGAGTTGGGTGCCTTTGGGTGGCCAGTAGTCCGTCGAAGTAAACCACAATGTCATCACTTAGGTTTACGCGGAACTCCAGGTTGGCAAAGGAGGTTTGTGCTCCTGCGCCCAATTCAACAGGTTCAATAAACTCTCCACCTGAGAGCACAAAAACGTTCTCCTGCGTGAGGGCCTGAAATCGGGCTACAGTATGAAGACCCATAAAAAATTTAATATTATTTACATTCGCAATCTCTATGCCGTTGTAATTAAGGTTTTCTGTATAGTCACTCACAAAAGTTGATTCTTCATTTATCAACTCTGGTTGTTGACCATGAACCTTGAGTACTGCTATAAATAAAATAGCTGCAATGGTGATTCTGTTTTGTTTCATATTTTATTAATTTAGTTTAATGTTAATTGAATTTAATTTATATTAAGTTACTCATTTTTCTGAGATTTCTTATCGAAATTTCTAGTTGTCCTGCCTGACAAAGCATATGCCAGAAAACGTCTGAATTTCCTAACATTCATGTTATCAGGAATGTATGAGCTAATCGTTCCATTTAATTCATTTTTTCAAGTGGTTTTTGTTGCGGGTTTCCGTTCTTTTTGACGATTTTCCGCTAATTCACGTTATTCCCAACATAGATTATCCAAAATTCATCCACCAGATGAATTATAAATAAATGCTATAGTGATAGAATAATGATTTTGAAACTGCGGAAATCCACAACATTTTGCGGAATTACGCAACTTTTTCTTATACAATTCCGCAATCGGGCACCGATTTGCTATTTATCAAAATTCTTATTAACTTCATACCTAAAGCGTTGGCGCTGTATGATAATATTTTAGCTTTTTTATACCTGAATACGGTATAAGATTTGCAAATGAGAGGGCCGAAACAACAAAAATATGTTTAACCTACTTGAAAATTAAAAACCGATGAATTCAATTATAAAAATTAATCTAATGCGTTTCAATAAAAATCTGTTTTCGTTACTACTGGTAACTTTTTTCTTATTCAGTTCTGCAGTTTTAACTGCGCAGAATGGTTATCAGCTTAGCTCCAGCCAGGAGTTTAAAGTTTCAGGTACTTCTACGCTTCACGACTGGGACATGGTTTCTGAAGGTGCCCGTGGTCAGGCAACCATTGTTGTGGAGAATGGTGAAATTAAAGAAATTCAAAATCTGCGTGTTGATTTGCCTGTAAAATCCTTAAAAAGCGGGAATAACAGAATGGATCGTACAGCTTACAGCGCTGTTGATGCCGATAAACACGATTATGTTCGCTTTGAGTTAACAGGTATTCGTAACATTACATCTCAGCAAGTTCTGGCAACCGGAAATCTAACCATTGCGGGAACAACCCTTCCGGTAACCCTTCGCACCGATTACACAGTAAACGGAAATTCTGTTCAGTTTTCCGGTGCACACAATATAAAATTCACTCAGTTTGATGTTGATCCTCCAACCGCCTTGCTCGGAACAGTAAGGACCGGTGATGAACTGAAGATCGCATTTGACGTAAACTTTAATCCTTCAGGAAGGGCCAAATAATTTTGGTTCCAAACAATTATTTTTTGAGATTTGAAATTAATCCAGAAGTAAATTTAATAAAATATAAGCCAGTTCCCGATAAGTGATTATTTAGCTGATTCTTTAAACCTCAACAATATGCGTTTATTTGTCTCGTTTTCCCTGATAATACTTTCATTAACTGTTTTTGCCAACAAGGAAATAACCCGTTTCTGGCATGTAACAGGGGCAAGCTCTTTGCAGATTAACGGAACTACCAATGTGAACACATTTCAGTGTGGTTCAGCTTATGAAAGTGGATCTGATATGATAAGAGAGCTTTGGGATCCTTATAGCGAAAAGTGGGAAATTCATGGTAGTGTTTTTATTGAAGTTGAAACCTTTGATTGTAGAAACAGGATCATGAATAATGACTTCAGAAACACATTGAAGCATGATAAATATCCTGAAATCCAAATTGAATTCCTTAATCTTAAAGAAGTACAATTGCATGAGAATACCCGTAAAGCCCAGGGGTACGTCAAAATTACACTGGCGGGTAAATCGCACAAGTATTTCATTAGCAGTGAGCTTGAATTTCTGGATGATCAATACAGTATTCTCAGAGGAGAGCAAGTTTTCCGGTTTTCGGATTTTGGCCTTGAACCACCACAAAAGGGTTTTGGATTGGTTAAAGTAAATGATGAAATAGAAGTGAGTTTTGATCTGATTCTTGAACAAACCTCATTAACAGAGAACTAAATTCAATCGAACATTATTAAAACAAAAAAAACCGTTGGCCAGGGGCTCAACGGTTTTTTTGTTGTGGTTTTGGTGTTATCTTATTTAGCCGACAACCATCCAGGCAACACATTTTCTTTAAAATCCCTTTTCATCTGGCGTTGCTGATCCATGTCCAGACCAATGTATTCCTGTGCTTTTGCCTTGGTTGATATGTCGGGTAGTTCAATGGGATAGTCTTTGCCGTATTTTGCAAAAATGGTAGCAAGAATAATTCTGGCTTCCTGGCTTTTCTGGATGGATGTACCCAATACCCTGAGTGCTTCATTGGGCGAGTGGATGCCATAACCATTGGCAGCAGCAACCCAGTCCCAGCGCCATTGTGCATGTCTTATAAGTTGCAGCACATCCTTCATCTCTTCTTCAGTAGCTCCGGCATCCCATGCATGTTTGGCCTCAATATGTAAGCGGGCTAGATTTCCTTCCACAATACGGCGGAGCTCCGAAATTTTATCCTGCCGTTCATAAACATTGGCAAGCAGAGTTGCTTCACTCTCCCTGTGGCATACCTGGCAGGTTGCTTCAATATTTTGCAATGGGCTTGTAATATGGTGATAGGTGAATTTCATTCCACCTTCACGTTTGTAAGGCATGTGGCAGTCGGCACAAGATACTCCCCTCTGGGCATGTATACCTGTTTTATAAAGCTCATAGTCGGGGTGTTGTGCTTTAATCATTGGAGCACGGCTTAAACTATGTACCCAGTCTGTATGTTGCACACTGTCCTTATATGCTTCCATTTCATCAGCCGAATAGCCTTTATCCCAGGGGAATATCAGGTAATTATTTTCACCGAAATAATACTCTACATGGCATTGAGCACATACCAATGAGCGCATTTCCTGATGGGTTGCCTTTTCAATATCAATACCCTGGCGGGCAAATGCTTCAGCCAGCGCTGGACGTGTAATACGAAGATTCATGGTCTGCGGGTCATGACAATCCTGGCAACCAATATGATTTTGTACTTCGGGTCCCAATTCCATAAGTGTGCCTGCGTAAAATTCAGCCACACCCATTTCATTCATAAGTCTGGGCACATCAGTACTTTTACATGTCCAGCATGTTGCTGGCATAGGTCCTGTGGTGCGCAGTGAATTCCTTACATCAGTCACTGCATAATAATGTCCACGACCCTGGTTGTAATCTCTTGAAAAAGGATAACCTGCCCACATAACAACAAGTTCAGGGTATTGCTCCAGGTAATCAATCATTACTGAACCGGCATATTTACTCCTGAAAGATGTATCAGCAGTTTTCATGTAACTCTCATATTGTCTTGGGAAATTTTCACCCCATACAGCATTGTCAGGTTCCCATTCAGGAATAGGACTAACCATCTGAAAATAGAGTTGTGCTTCGCTCCGGCGCTCAACGATAGATGATGCAAGCAGGCCAATAAAAAACACAATGATTACGGTAGCGAAAAACAAAACCCAGTTTAACCATGGTTTTTTCTCAGTGAGTTCTCTGATTGTCTTCATAAGATATGATTTTAGAGTTGTGCTTTTAAAATTTAAATCTTTGGTTTATTCAGTTTGCTGGTTGTTCTGAGTCTTTGACCTGTCAAAAAATTGATTGAGCCAGTCAGGCATGGTTGATGGCAATCTTTCTACCAGTGCGTGGGGTGCAGCTGAGAGACTTTTTACGGTGCCATGTGGGGTTTCACGATGGCAATCCCAGCAAAGCTTTCCTTCATCTTTCCTCGCCATTGATCCGGTTACAGTTACCAACTGCGTCATATCAACAAGATCAATATGGCAGCGGATACAGTTCTCCTGAACTACATTAATGCCGGGATTTCTGATTTGAATTACCTGGGGTTCCCAACGCATGGTAAAAACCGTTGCATGCCATAATCCGTCGGTAGCTTTAGTCCAGTATTTCCTGAAAAAATTATCCTGTGGTACATGACAATCGGAGCAGGTGGCAACGCGACCATGGCTGCCTTTAGTCCATGATGCATATTGGGGGTACATAACATGGCAGTTAATACATGTTTTAGGCTCATCTGACAAATAGGATGCTGCCATTGATAAATGAAGCACCAGGAAGAAAATACCGGTAAAAATACCCATGAGAATAATTACCGACAACTTCCAGTTTAGAGGTGGCTTCAAAAAATGAATAATTTTTTTGAAAATATTCATGAGTAAACGTTTTGATGATATATTGTATTAATATACTCAGTCAGAATAATAAAGAACTATTAAACAGGAAAACAAGTACTCAAATATATGTTAATTTAGATAACCAAGCAAAAAATTGTGCAAAAAGGACTTAATTTATAATGATTATGAATAAGACCTTTTGCTTGCCTGAAAAAAATATGAAAACAACATTTTGTCTTTATGATAATATTTTCACAACTGAGCATTTTATTTATTATTTTTGTTTTATATATTTAAAAAATTCGGATAAATTACAAGACCGGTTTTCAATGATACTTTCCCAGTTTTTTGGCAGGTTAATTATTATAATAGCATGTTTTTTCGCAGTAAAGGAAATCAATGCCAGGCCTGTCTCGGATATCGATAGCCTTAAAAGAATAATACAACAACAAAACATTCCTGATACATTATCTTTTCAGGCATATTACAATCTTGCCTGGCGCCTCAAGTCAACTTTACCCCTACAGGCAATGGACTATGCCCTGGAAGCTCTTGAAATAGCTGAAAGGCTCAATGCACCTGAAAAAGTTGCAGACGCTCTTTCTTACATAGGTGTTATTTATTGGCAAATGGGTAATTTTGGTAAAGCACTGGATTATCACCTTGAATCTTTACATATTTTTACTGACATCGGGAACGAAGTTGGTATAGCCAAAGCAAGCACCAATATTGGAATCATCTTTTTCAATCAGAGCCATTACGATAAAGCTCTTGATTATTATTTTCGTGCACTTGCCCTGTATGAGAAGAATCAGGAATCAGATGGCCTGGCAGCTGTACTCAACAATATAGGTTTGGTTTATGAATATCAGAAGGACTATCAGTTAGCGGAAAGTTACCACTTACGGTCTTTGGAAATCAAGGAAACAACCGATAATATCAAGGGTATTTCACACTCCTATAATAATCTGGGTTTAGTGTATCAGGGTATGGGTGATTTGGAGAGCGCTGAGGAATACTTTTATAAAGCACTTGAAATCAGGATTGAATTAAATGACAAACGGGAAATTGCAGCTACCTATAGCAATCTTGGGTATTTAAATTATCTCCGCAATAATTATGAGGTATCAAGAGATTACCTTATGATAGCACTTAATTTGAATAAGGAAGTTGATGATAAAAGTGGTATTGCCAAAACCTACAACTATCTTGGTAAATTGTTCTTACAGGCGAAAAATCATGATACAGCAAGATATTATTTTCTTGAGAGCATGGATTTGGCCAAAGAAATAGGATTAAACCGGATGGTAACTGACAATTATAACAAGCTGGCAATAGTAATGGCAGAAATGGGTGATTTTGAAAATGCTTTTCAATATCAAAGAGAATATATAGTAATGCGAGACAGTATTTACAGTGAAGAAAACAGGCGAAAAATATATGAATTGCAGCTTTTATATGATCGTGAGCAAAAAGAAAGCGAGTTACAGTTACTAAGAAAAAATGAACAGATTAATCTTTTAAGTACACAACGCAACAGGCTATTGAGAAATTTTTTAATTGTAGGTGTCATTCTTATTCTCATAACACTCTTTTTGCTCTATAACCGGTTCCTGATTGTGCGTAATACCAATGTCATTCTGGAAAAACAAAAAAATGAAATTTCAGAATCCAATGCTCAGTTGGTTGAACTCAATCATTCTCTGATGGAACAAAAAAAAATGTTTGAAGATCTTAATCATAAACTGAATATTTCTAATAAAAAACTTAAAGAGTCTGAAAAGAATCTCCTGGAGATCAATGCAACGAAAGATAAGTTCTTCTCAATTATTTCGCACGATTTACGAAATCCATTTGCCTCTATTGTGAGTTTTTCCAGAATATTAAAAAGAGACATTTTTAATATGACAAAAGATGAGCTTAAAGAACTTGCTTTTGAGCTTGACAAATCTGTTCTTAAAATTGATAATCTGCTTGAAAACCTTCTTCAGTGGTCGCGCACTCAAACAGGTAAAATAAAATACAGACCGGAATATATTGCTTTACATGAAATCATTAAAGACAATATTAACCTGGTTCTAAACAATGCCAAAGAAAAAAGAATAAAACTTATTGATAAGGTTGATGATGATCTGGCTGTTTGGGCTGACAGGAATATGACTGATACAGTTGTAAGAAATTTGCTATCCAATGCACTTAAATACACTGAACCGGGCGGTGAAATAGTCCTCAGCAGTTATGTAAAAAAACATAAGGCCTATATTTCAGTGAAAGATGATGGTGTAGGTATGAGTGAAGAAAATAAGAAGAAAATTTTCAGAACCGACACCTTGCATTCCACTTATGGTACTATGGAAGAAAAGGGTAGTGGGCTTGGTTTATTACTTTGTAAAGAATTTGTGGAAAAACAAGGTGGTGAGATCTTCTTTGAAAGTCAACTGGATAAAGGTTCAGAATTCACATTTTCCTTGCCTTGCGAAGAAGTATAATTTGATTGCTTTCAGGTTGATATTCCCAAAAAATGTGATTTAACATCCCTTAAATTTATTAGATTTTAAGTCCATAAGAAAGATAATTTGTTGTATATTTGCACTCCTTTTTAAAAAAGCGGATGTGGCGTAATTGGTAGCCGCGCCAGACTTAGGATCTGGTGCCGAGAGGCGTGGGGGTTCGAGTCCCTCCATCCGCACAACAAAAACATATGAATCCCAGCCCCGTAAGATAAAACCAAACCATCAATCTAACGGGGTATTTTATTTTATGCATTGAAAAGTAGATTTTTGTAACCTTTTATTATCGGTTTGATCAGTTTCTAACTGATAATATTAAAAAAAAAATTATCATTTATGAATATCACTCAGGAAAATACAAACCAACTTACTACCAGATTGAAAGTTCAGCTTAGCCCGGAAGATTATCAGGAAAAAGTTGAAAAAGCATTGAAAGATTTACAACGTAAGGCTCAGATGCCAGGATTCAGACCAGGGAAAGTACCGATGGGGATGGTGAAAAAACTATATGGAAAAAGTGTTGTGGCCGAAGAAGTAAATAAAATTTTGGTTGATGCCGTATATGATTATGTAAAAGAGAAAGATATAAATATGTTGGGAAATCCGCTTCCTGATCATGAAAAAGCTCGTGAAATTGACTGGGAGAACCAAAAAGAATTTGAATTTCACTATGAAATCGGCATTGCTCCGGAAATAAATCTCAACCTTGCAGATAACATTGAGGTTCAATACCATAAAATCAAAGTTGAGGATAATATCATCAATGAGACCATAAAGGATTTAAGTCGTCGTTATGGAAAAATGATCAGCCCTGAGAAGTCCGAAAAAGAAGATGTACTATATGGCAAATTTGAAGAGCTTGATGGTGAGAGTAATGTTATAGAAGATGGATTGAAAAATGAATCCAACCTTTATATTCAATATCTCAAAGATGACGATGCCAAAGAAAAGCTTACAGGCTTGAAAGCTGGAGATACTGTTGATATTGATCTGGTTAAAGCCCTTGATAATCAAACTGAACTGGCAAGCATGCTGGGTGTTAAAAAGGAAGAACTTGATCAATATGGTAAAAATTACAGATTTGTGGTAGAAAGAATCTCACGTATTGAACCTGCAGAATTAAATGAAGAGCTATATAAAAAAGTAGCACCCGATAAAGAAATAAAAGATGAAGCTCAGTTCAGGGATTTTATTGGCGAGCAGTTAAGTAAGCAATATCAGGTAGATGCAGATAAGCATTTTAAAAATGAAGCCATTAAAACCCTTGTGGAGAAAGCAAATCTTTCGCTTCCTGAAGATTTTCTTAAAAGGTGGATTCTTGAATCAAATAAGGAAAATAAGGAAATCACTCCTGAACAAGTGGAAAATGAGTTTGTTACATATGCAGATTCATTTAAGTGGCAGTTGATAGAGAATCATCTTATCAAAGAACATAAAATTGAGGTGAGCCACGATGAAGTGTCAAATCATTTGAAATCTTTTATGCGCCAGCAGATGGCCCAGTATGGTCAGTCTGACCCGGATGATGATACACTCAATGATTTTGTAAAACGAATTGCTTCCAACCAGGAAGAGCTTAAAAAAGTATATGACCAGCTTTTTGACGTGAAAGTTATGGATCTGCTCAAAGAAAACTTGAAGCTCAAGGAAAAAGAGATTAACTTTGATGATTTCGTAAAGGAAATGACCGAAAAATATAAGAATCAGGATCAACCTCAAATTCAATAAACATATGATACCAAAAGACGAATTTCAAAAATATGCAACCCGGCATATGGGAATAAGCAGCACAACACTGCATAACTATACTTCCATATACGGCAATTATATAAGCCCTACTATCATTGAGGAAAGACAACTTAATGTAGCCACTATGGATGTATTCAGCCGCCTAATGATGGACCGCATCATCTTCCTGGGTGTGCCTATTAATGATTATGTGGCCAATATTATTCAGGCTCAGTTATTATTCCTTGAATCGGTTGATTCTCGTAAAGATATCCAGATATATCTGAATACACCGGGAGGTTCTGTATATGCCGGCCTTGGGATTTATGATACCATGCAATATATAGCACCGGATGTGGCTACAATTTGCACCGGTATTGCGGCTTCTATGGGTGCTGTCCTGTTATGTGCAGGCACTGAAGGAAAGCGAACTGCCTTAAAACATTCGCGGATATTAATTCATCAGCCCATGGGCGGAGCAGAAGGACAGGCAAGTGATATTGAAATTACTGCACGTGAAATTCTTAAACTAAAAAAAGAATTATACGAAATAATTGCTTCTCACTCCAAACAAGACTATGATAAAATATGGAAAGATTCAGACAGGGATTATTGGATGACAGCAAAGGAAGCTCTTGATTATGGTATGATTGACGAAGTTTTGTCTGAAACTAAAAAATCCAAGTAATACTCATTGACCCTATTTAAGGTTATTTATTGAAGCACCTATTTTTGCAATATGTCAAAAGATAACAGAAAATGCTCCTTTTGTGGACGCGAAGGAAAAAATGTAGATATGCTCATTTCGGGAATAAATGCGCATATTTGTGATCGTTGCGTTGATCAGGCACAACTCATCGTAGCTGAAGAGCAAAAACTTAAACAAAAAAGTAAACTTCCCTCATTTAAGCTTTTAAAACCTTCTGAAATAAAACACCACCTTGATCAATATGTCATTGGTCAGGAGGAAGCCAAAAAAGTACTTTCTGTTGCTGTATATAACCATTACAAAAGAATTTCAGTGGCTTCCTCTTCAACAAGCCATGCTGATGAAAACGATGTTGAATTGGAAAAGTCAAATATTGTTCTGGTTGGAGAGACCGGCACAGGAAAGACTTTGATGGCTCGTACAATAGCAAAAATGCTTCAGGTACCATTCTGTATTGCCGATGCAACGGTGCTTACCGAGGCAGGCTATGTGGGTGAAGATGTAGAAAGTATTTTGTCACGTCTGCTCCAGGTTGCTGATTATGATGTGGCTTCTGCCGAAAGGGGAATCGTTTTTATTGATGAAGTTGATAAAATTGCCCGTAAAAGTGACAACCCCTCAATTACAAGAGATGTTTCGGGCGAGGGAGTGCAACAGGCACTTCTTAAAATACTTGAAGGAGCAATAGTCAGCGTACCTCCCCAGGGTGGGAGGAAGCATCCTGAACAAAAAATGGTACAGATAAATACCCAGAATATATTATTTATTTGCGGGGGTGCATTTGATGGTATTGAAAAAAGAATTGCCTCAAGGTTGCAGGCCAATGCCATTGGTTATAATGTAAGTAAAGACAAACAGTCTATAGATAAAGACAACATGCTTCAATATATAGCACCACAGGATTTGAAAAGTTATGGACTTATTCCTGAGTTGGTAGGACGCTTACCCGTATTGTCTTTTCTCAATCCTCTTGACAAGGTTGCTCTCAGGCGGATTCTAACCGAGCCAAAGAATGCACTGGTAAAGCAGTACATCAAACTATTTGAACTGGATGGAATAAAACTCAAAATTGACGATGAAGTTTATGATTTCATAGTTGATAAGGCAGTAGAATTCAAACTTGGAGCAAGAGGTTTGCGGTCTATCTGCGAACTGATCATGCTTGATGCAATGTTTGATGCTCCTTCTGAAAAATCGGAAAAAAATATCCATATCACACTTGAATATGCCCAGAGGCAATTAAAAATAAATAACCTGGGTAGATTGAAAGTTGCCTGACCGGTTTTGTTTTTAGCCGGAAATTTTGTACTTTAAGCATCTGTTATGCATATACGGATGCTTTTTTAATATGGCATAACATTTGAGATAAGTGGTTTGAGCAATTATAAGGATACTGTTAGCGTTATGTATTATTCAGACCTTTTTTATCAGAATTCTATGAAACAGGCATTTTACAAATTAAATTCTGATGCTGAAACACAATCCGATTTTAACTCCTGGTTAAGAAAAAAACCAATTGACATTGGTTCATATCTTTCAGCAAACAGAGTATTTATTAAACTGCTTTTTATTTTCATATTTTTATTTATCATTCCTGAGAAATCCCATGCTCAGGAAAACCCGGGTATAACCACTCGTGCAGTTGTATACCAGGGAGATACAATTCCATATATTGAATTACCTACATTCCGCTTTTTTGCTCCCCGTATTTTTACAAGCAACCGTGAAGAAAGACAGTATCAGCGATTGGTAAGAAATGTCAAAAGGGTTTACCCCTATGCACGATTAGCGGGAATAAAATTTGATGAATACAGCAAAATGCTTGATGAGCTTGAAACAGATGCTCAGAGAAGACGTGCAACACGACAAATCGAAAGAGAGATAAGAGATGAATTTGAAGGAGAACTCAGAAGGTTAACAATCTCACAAGGGCATATCCTCATTAAACTCATCGACCGGGAAACCAATCACACCTCCTATGATGTTTTAAGAGATTTCAGAGGGGCATTTACTGCAGTATTCTGGCAATCTTTCGGAAGAATTTTTGGCTATAATCTCAAAACTGAATATGATCCTTACGGCGAGGATATTTTAATCGAAGAGATTGTTCAGCTTATTGAAATGGGTGCAATTTAATATTTACTCAATTTTTCCTGAAAATCTTTTTATTTTCCTCTTCCTTGCATAATTATAATGGAGGTATGAATCAATATTTTGAAGTCGACTGCAAGAGACATGTTTTCAAGATACAAAAGGTCATACTTTAATCTTTCTATCATTTGAGAAACATTTTCAGCATAACCATATTTTACCTGCCCCCAGGATGTAATACCCGGTTTTATTTTTTGCAGCAATCGGTAATGAGGGGCTTTTTCCACAATAAGATCAATGTAATACTGTCTTTCAGGACGTGGTCCAACCAGTGACATATTGCCAATCAAAACATTGTAAAACTGAGGTATTTCATCCAATCTGACTTTTCGCATAAACAGTCCGAATGGTGTAATTCGAGGATCATTCTTACAGCTTAATTGTGGTCCGTTTTTTTCAGCATCAATATACATAGATCTGAATTTATGCATTTTAAATGGTTTGCCATTGATGCCAATTCTTTCATGTGAATAAAAAATCGGTCCTTTACTTGACAGTTTTACTCCTATGGCAGTAAATAAAAAAACGGGCGATAATACTACCAGAGAAACCAGAGAAACACTCACATCTATAAATCTCTTTATGTATTGTTGCCAGGTTGGCATCAACCCCTGCTGAATCTGGATCAAAGGCGCATCAAAAATGGAAGTCATTTTTACTGATCCCAAAAATATATCGTGCATCTCAGGTATGATTTTTATAAGGACATTGGTTTGATAAAGCTCGGCTAATATTTTCCCGATGTTTTTATGCTCTCTTGCCTCAAGAGCAATAATTACATCTTCAACTTCATGTTCTTCAATAATGGATTTCAAATCTTTAAACCAGCCCAGGCGGGGTAAATGTTCTTCCATTATATATTTATCATAGAGGTTTACATTTATAAATCCAATAAATTTATTACCAGATGATTTTCTCTGTGACTCCATTTCACGATAAATGTCAAGTGCTTTCTTCTGGCTTCCAACAATAATTGTATTGAATCCGATGATCCGGTTATGAATTTTATGGGTAGTAATAGAGGAAAGGATAAATCTGAAAACGGATGTGAAAGAAAGGTGAAGGATAAAAAGAATAGCAAACGACCGGTAATAATCTGCATTGGTTTGTACTTCATCTCCAAGTAGTACTGCAAAAAATATGATCAAAACCCCGATGAGCGTAATAAAAAGAGTTTGTCCGAATTCGTTGAGACGTGAGCGACGCAGAACTTTCTTATAACTGCCGCTGAGTGCATATAAAAATAACCAGAAAACCGGAATAATAAGTATTCCAAGTAAAAGGTTCTCGTCAATAAATATTTCTTCGGTAAATCGGCTGAATCTACCGTTGATATTGTTTTGACGATAAACAATAAACAGAAACCACGAGAAAAAGGCTGAAAAATAATCAGCAATAATGTATTTAAGAACCTGTCGTCTTCGTAAT
Organism: Bacteroidota bacterium; assembly: GCA_007693555.1. Classification (GTDB taxonomy): domain Bacteria; phylum Bacteroidota; class Bacteroidia; order Bacteroidales; family UBA7960; genus SKVR01. The sequence continues at coordinate 30,664 of REDJ01000200.1, read as the reverse complement.
TTTTCGTTCACGCTCGCTTGGGTTTGTTTTTATTTACTTTACAACCTTATAAATAACATCTTATCAAAATATTTGTCAGTCAGGAGGGGGCAATTATTGTATAGAAACGAAAAAAAAGTTCTTAAAGTATTTTAACAATATTTTTTTGGCCATTTTTTTTGACAATAGCAATTTTTAGTCTCTCTGTCTATGATTTTGACTTTTGAGAAATAAAAATATTCTTTTAGAAAAGTATTATTGATTAATCAAACCTGCTTCTTTTCAGATTTTTTCCATGATTTTGTAAGCAAGGTCAAGGGAGTTATAACCATCTTCAATTGTAACAAGTGGCTCAGTATTATTAAGAATTGAATCGTAAAATGTTTCAAGCTCTGTTTTGATTGCATTAATAGGTTTTATTTCCGGTTTTTCAACAAAAACCTCTTTCTGCTTTTTACCACCTCCGGGGTTAAGAATCATAGCAAACGGACCGGGATTTTCCGGGGCATCCTGCATCCTGATAATCTCAGACTCCTTATTCAAAAAATCCACAGCTATATAACTATCCTTCTGAAAAAATCTTGTTTTACGCATATTCTTCATGGATATTCTGCTTGCGGTAAGATTTGCAACACATCCATTGTTAAATTCAATTCTTGAATTGGCAATATCAGGTGTATCTGACACTACTGCAACTCCGCTGGCATGAATTCTTTTAACAGGTGACTTCACGATACTCAATATGATATCAATGTCATGAATCATCAGGTCGAGAATTACGGGTACATCCGTTCCCCTGGGGTTAAATTGTGATAACCTGTGAGCTTCAATAAACATGGGATTTTGAATAAATGGCATAGTAGCTAAAAAAGCCGGATTGAATCTTTCCACATGTCCCACCTGAACCTTTACGTTGGCTTCATTTGCAAGATCAATTAAACTGCGTGCTTCTGTAAGGGTTGTGGTTAGTGGCTTTTCAATAAAAACATGTTTAAATTTTTTAAGAGCAGCTGATGCACATTTAAAATGAGATATGGTTGGAGTAACAATATCGACAATGTCACATGCTTTAATGAGTTCATCTGATGAATCAAATTTCTTAACTCCAAACTTTTCCTCAACCTCTTTGGCTATAAATTCGTCTGGATCATAGAAACCCATTAGTTCAATTTTTTCTGATTCTAATATGCATTTAATATGTATTTTTCCTAAATGCCCCGCACCCAATACACCTATTCTGTTCACTTTTTCCGATTTATATAAATTAATAATTAACTTTGTTTGATAAAGTAAAGCAATAAAATCAACCCAATCGTTATAATTTCTGACCTGAATTATTTACAGGCAGATCTTTTAAGGAGTTGCATAAGTAGGTTATGCAAAAATATAACTTTTGTAACAGGTACCAATTGTTTTTAAAACCTTCGGTCTTTTTTTTCGTATACAAAATCAATGTTGAAAAAAACATTATATATTGTTCTTATAATTATCGAAAACTGAAGATGGTATTTTTTCGTGAACTACTTTATTTTTTCGGAAATAAATCCGACAAATTAATTTAACCGGATAAATGATTGATTCGTATCGACATCAGGGCTTGAGGAGGAAGTTGGTTCAAACTATAAAAAGTAAAGGGATTTCTGATGATAGGGTGCTTTCTGCAATGGAAAAAATTCCCAGGCATTATTTTATGGACTCTTCCTTTACTGAGATTGCATATCAGGACAAACCTTTTCCTATCGGATTAGGACAAACAATAAGTCAGCCTTATACTGTAGCTTTTCAAACCGAGTTGCTAAAGGTTGAACCCGGACAAAAAGTACTTGAAATCGGCACGGGAAGCGGTTATCAGGCCTGTGTGCTGGTAGAAATGGGAGCCAGGGTATTTAGTGTTGAACGCCACAGAGAATTACACAGAAAAAGTAAAGCATTGCTTGGTCAAATGGGATATCACCCCAAATTGTTTTATGGTGACGGATATGAGGGTTTGCCGGCATATGCTCCTTTTGATAAGATTCTTGTTACGGCCGGTGCATCTGAAACTCCACCTGCTTTGTTACAACAATTAAACATAGGAGGCATGCTGGTGATACCACTTGGAAAAGGAAGCAATCAGGTAATGACTCGTTTCACAAAAATATCAGAAAATGATTTTGAAAAAGAAGAGTTTGGGCATTTCCGTTTCGTCCCTCTTCTAGGTAAAAAGACCTGATTTTGCATTAAACTAAAAAAAACAGTAGCTTATAATCTTAATTTCTTAAAGAAAAACCTATTTTTGTTTTTATACTGTATGATTTTCAAAAAATGTCAATTTTGACCATTAAATAATTCTCTGATGCAGAAAACGATAGATCAATTGCTGCAGTCTGCGTTTATTGAAGATATAAAGGGTAAAACAATTTTAGCCTTTGGTGGGGTAGTGTCTCAGGACGCTATTGTTGGCCTGGGTGATGTTTTGAGAAGTGAATTGCATTTTAAACACTCATTAAGTATTGTAAATAAAGTATTTGCAATTTATATTGAAATGACCCAAAATATCTTACATTACAGCAATGAAAGAACAGACATCAACGGAAAATCTTTTGGTCAAGGTGCAGTTATGGTTTTTGAGTGTGAAAAAGGATATGAACTTGTTACTGTAAATTTGATCTCCGAAAAACAGCACAGGTACCTTGAAAAAAAATGCAACTTAATTAATTCGCTTAGTAAGGATGATTTAAAAGAATTTTACCTTAAAAGACGACGTAAGATTGCGGAAACCGATAGTAAAGGCGCAGGTTTAGGCTTTATTGATATTGTAAGAAGATCAGGTAATCCTGTAATATTTGATTTCGAAAATCTCGGTAATAGCGAATACCTTTTTTATCTCAGGGCCCAAATGTTTGTTGACTGATGATAGGTGTTGATATAAGTTCTTTTTTGCAGCAGGTTTTAAATCTGGTTTTTCTTTATCAGAGTTTTATTACATCATGTAACCACTTTGCTGTATTTTTCGTAAACAAGAAAAGGAGATAAACAAAGAATAAATACCTCTTATCATAAGAAAAAATTAACTAAATTAAATTTAAATGAAAAATTTAGTAATTGAAGGAACCAAATATACCCCGGAAATAAAATCTGACATTCAGAAAAAGGAAATCAGATTTTATGGCTCGAGCTATCCTGAAAATGCCAACGAGTTCTATCAGCCTGTATACGAATGGGTTGAGAAGTATTTTGAAAAGGGTGAATCCGTTTTGGATGTTAACTTTTATATATACTATTTTAACACCAGTACTTCAAAATGCTTTATGAATTTACTTGAAATACTGGAGAAAAATCATAAAGCCGACCACAAAATCAATGTTAACTGGTATTACAGTGAAGATGACGAAGATAGCCTTGATAGTGGAGAGAAGCTTTTTATGGAAATGGATCTCAACTTCAAACTTATCCCTGTTGACAAAATTTAAATCCAAAAGCTAAATGAAAGAGGATAAAAAGAACGATGGAGTTCTGGAAATTTTTAGTAAAGAATTTCAAAAAATAGACAACTATCAGAAGCTCTCAGAAAACGATAAAGCTTCAAAAGATGAAGTTCGTGAAGCCTTTGGAAAACTCCTGGAAGACTACAAACTCTTATTAAAAGATACAGTTAAGATAACCCGTATTGGAGATGTTTCACAACATAAACTCTTAAAAGCAAAAGAAAAAATTGAAGTTTTGAATGAGAAACTTGTTGAATCTGAGAAGAATGTGAGGGAATTAAACACAATATTGATGTTTTATATAAAAGCTACTGATAAATAATTTTATAAAAACTTCATAAAAGGTTCTCTTAAACAATGACGAACTAAATCAATGAGATGATTAAAATATCAATTTAACAATAAAGAGGCGCATAAAGCGCCTTTTCTTGTTTTTGTAACTATCTAATCCTTATATTTGTTTAACATTTCAAAATCAGAACGGACTGAATACAAGGACATGAAAACTTTTTTTGTGAATTTTTTACTGATATTACTGTATAGCAATAATATCCTGGCAGATGAAAAAAATTCTCTTTTGAAGCAAATCCAAACCACTGAAGATCCTATCGAAAAGGTCAGATTATACATTGAGCTGGGTGATAAATATGAAAACAGCGATCCGGGACGAGCTATATATTATTACGAAACTGCATTTAATCTGGGTTCTAAAATAAAAGAAGAAACGCGTGAAAAAAGCCTTATACCTCAGCTTGAAATACTACGTGCAAAAAGTTTGAGATACATAGGTATAGTTTACTCAACTCTTGGAAATTATGAAGAGGCTCTTGAAAGATATAGTCAGGCGCAGGAAGTATTGCTTCAAATCAGGGATTATTACACTACTCCTTACAGAAAAGAGGTGGATACAAAATTTGCCAAGCTACTTAACGATATTGGAGTTGTATACAGCAGACAGGGAGTATTTGGTGTTGCACGTGATTATTATCGTGAGGCACTTGAAATTTATCAGGAGTTGCAAGACTCTGTAAGAATAGCCATTGCTTTAAGCAGTATGGGAATTATTGAAGCAAGGCAGGCAAATATGTGGGAAGCATTAAGGAATTTTCAACTCGCACTGGAAATATATACCAAAAATGATAACCATGAAGGAATGGCTCAAAGCTTCAATAATATTGCTGGAATTTATTTTCAGTTAAATAATTGGGATGAAGCACTTTATTTATATAAAAGAGCGCTCGAAGTTTTTCAGGAGCTGGGTTTACACCAACGCGTTGCAGCCATATTTAACAATATTGGGCTTACATATCAAAATAAGGGTGATTTTGGAAAAGCTTTTGAGAACCTTGAAAAAAGTCTGAGTATTCGTACTGATTTGAACTACCAGGCAGATATGGTTGAGAGTTACAATAATTTGGGAGTATTACATGCCGAACTTAATGATTTCAATAAAGCCAGGGAGTATTATAGCAAGTCACTTGACTTATCACTGCAGGTAGGAGAACAAAGAATAGCAGCCTTGTCATTCATTAATATTGGAAGAGTTTTTAAGCAATCCGGCAATATAAATGCAGCAATTGATAATACCACAAAGGGGCTTGAGATTGCCCGCAATCACAATTATAAGTTTGTATTACAGTTGGCTACAGAGCAGTTGGCTGAATTATATGCTTTGGCAGGTCTGTACAAAAGGGCTTATGAACTGGCTCTTGAGTATCATGTAATTAGCCGGGAAATTCTGGATGAACAAATTGCGCGACAGATTAATGAGCTGGAAATTGAATCAAAAGCACGTGAAAAGCAACAAAGGATAGAAATACTTGAGAGGGAGAAGGCACTGATAAATCTGAAAGCACGCCAGTCAGGTACTCTTGTTTTTCTACTGGCAATTTTATTATTTGTGACAGTCATTGCCGCAGCTTTTACATTTTTAATGATCAGGCAACGCAATAAAATTGCATTGCTTAAAAAAGAACAGGAAGCTAAATCTTTAATTTCCAAAACTGATAATGATCTTAAAGCCATTTTAAAGACACATGCTCATGCAATGATTTTATTTGATAATGAACTCAATATTATTGCTTTTAATGAAAAGGCTCAAAAATGGTCACCCGAATTTATCAATACAATGCTTAAAACGGGTGATTCGTTTTTCTTATCAACAACCTCTTCAGTAAATGAACTGGTTAATGACGTTTTATTTTTCTCTCTAAGGGGAGAATCTAAAGAAATGGAGAAAGTTTTTTATTCTAAAGAAGGAAATAAAAAATATTTCAAAATTTATAGCAACCCGGTGTTGAGTGATATGGATCAAACCATTCAATCTGTAAGTTTAATGATTGAAGATATAACCCTGAGAAAAGACTCCGAAGCTCGGGTAATGAGCGACTTAAGAGAAAAAGAAACATTGATTCATGAAATACATCACAGGGTAAAAAATAACATGCAGGTGATTATATCACTTATTAGATTACAAATTCAAGAGATCCAGGGAAAGCCGGAAAAAGAAGCTTTTCTTGAGCTTGAGCAAAGGATTTCTGCCATGTCTTTTGTACATGAAGAATTATATAAATCTAATAATCTGACAGAAATAAAGTTTGATGATTATCTGGACAGGATTTCTGCAAATCTTGTAAGTATTTACCATAAAGGTGTTAAAGTAAAAAATCATTTACATGCTACAAGTAATTATTTGAATATAGATTTTGCCGTACCCTGTGGGCTGATAGTGAATGAATTGCTTACCAATTCATTAAAACATGCATTCAATGAAAATAAAGGGAAGAGAAACAATAAAAAGCAGGTTGATGTTTATTTTACCGAAAGTGAATCGGGTTATGAACTTCAGGTGATTGACAACGGTTCTGGTATGAAAAAGAAATTTGATGTTTCCAATACGAAATCCATGGGGTTGCATCTGGTTAAGGTTATTGTTGAGGAACAGTTAAGAGGTGTTTGGAAAATTGAAAATGACGGAGGTTTGCAGGTAAGTATTGCATTTCCGGGAAAGAACTGATTCAATAGTTTACAGGGCTTTTATCAAGAGCATCCCTCAAACCGTTTCCAACAAGCATAAACGCCATAACAAGCAACATAATACATAAACCCGGTATCACAGCCAGATAAGCTTTATCCAGGATAATATAACCGTAATTTTCGCGAATCATGGTTCCCCATGAGGGCATGGGAGGCTGCACACCGATACCTAAAAAGCTTAAACCTGCTTCGATCAGGATTGCTGATGCAAAATTTGCGGCGGAAATTACGACCACCGGTCCGGTAATATTTGGAAGTATATGCCTTGCAATGATGCGAATGTTTGGCAATCCCAGGGCTCGCGCAGCTTCAACATATTCATTCTCCCTCAGGCTTATTATCTGTCCTCTTACAACACGGGCCACATCTACCCACATGGTTAAACCTACAGCAATAAAAACCTGCCAGAAGCCCTTTCCCAGGGCAAAAGTTATTGCAATCACCAAAAGTAATGTAGGTATTGACCAAACAACATTTATCAGCCACATTATAAAATTGTCAATCCTGCCTCTGAAGAATCCGGCCAGACTTCCAAGCAACACTCCCAATAAAAGAGCAATGCTTATGGCTATAAATCCTACCGAGAGTGATACTCTAGCCCCAATGATGATCTGACTTAGTAAATCTCTGCCAAATCTGTCGGTACCCAGCCAAAATGTTTTTACGTAAATATTGTCATTAATAATTTTGTCCCAGGCTTCATCTGATGAAAGATACCCGGAAAGTTCACCTCTGAAATACGCCCGGATTTGATTGTCTGCAACGTAGAATGAATCTGTTGGAAACAATACATCTGCAAAAGGAATAGTTAATTCCATTCCCTCAAATCCTTCGTATCCGGTGTATTTGTTTATGGTGATTCCGTCTGCCTCCCGGGCATAGTTTTCAATGGGGATTGTTTCATAAGCAGAAGGCTTGCCCCAAATCATCGTCTGAAAAAAAACCTGATGCCTTGCTTCTATATTTTTACGTACTTTGAGAAATGTAACTTTTGTGCCGGGGCTTTTCACCGAGAGCTCAAGGTTCTGGTCATTTGCAAAAGGTGTGGAATCCGGGGTGATTAGATAACCCAGTGTAGCTAATCCCACAGCAAAAACAATCAATGAAAAGGCTGAAATTGCAGTAATGTTTGATCGGAACTTCCGCCAGACAATTTTTCCGGGCGATAAATGAATTTCTTTCTTTTTTTTGAAAAAATACACAGGACCTTAATAATTTTTAACTCTGCGAAATTATAAATTTTAGGTAGTTTTTCAGTAGTTTCCGACAAAAACAACGAGATGCTTCGCTTTGCTCAGCATGACAGGCTTTCCCAGAGATCATTCTGTGCGGAATATAGTGAAGCGAAGAACTGTAAGCTCGATGAACTCAATTACTTAGTTTTCAAGCATTTTTAACTGGATAGCATTGACAGTTTTTTTTAAGATAAAAGGATTACAGCTTTTTTGCAGATAAAGAATCTCTTCTATTTTGTATTAAATATTCACAACATTTCACCTTTTATGCTGTTTAAAACATGAAAATAAATTTTTAGCATTAAATTTGATTAATGTAAATTAGTACATAAAATTCATCAGACATGATTAAAACAGTTATTGCTATTGCGGCACTTATGGTTATAAATTCAAGCATTATGGCAAATGAAGGTAACAATGCCAAAATAAACTGGATGACAATAGAAGAAGCTGAGAAGAAAGTTTTGCAGGAACCCAGAAAAATATTTGTTGATGTTTATACCGATTGGTGCGGTTGGTGCAAAAGAATGGAAGCAAACACATTTTCTCATCCTTATATCATTGAATACATCAATGAAAATTTTTATGCAGTAAAGCTCAATGCTGAACAGGAAGAGCCAATTACTTTCCGGGGAGTAGAGTATGTCAATGAAAACCCTGGTGAGAGAAGAGCTACTCATAATTTTGCAAGAGCTCTTTTGCAAGGGAGAATGAGTTATCCTTCAGTAGCATTTTTCGATGAAGAATTAAATCTTATTACTGCTATTCCCGGTTATCGTGAGCCCAGGGACTTCGAACCCATCCTGGTATTTTTCAATGATGATGTTTTTATTCATCAGCCTAACCTTGATGAATTCATCAGTAATTTTGAAGGTAATATCATAAAGTAGTTGCGAAATTGAATTTTGCTTTCTTTCGCATAAAAAATAATCATTTAATCTTCATTTCAATAAGTGTGCATCCTGCTCCTCCGCGGTCAGGATGCTCATCACGTGTTTTTGTTACTTCGGGTATGGTTTTCAAATAATCCCGAAGTGCTTGGCGCAGAATACCATCTCCGGTGCCATGTACTATTTTTAATGTTTTTATCCCAAGCAATACGGCATCATCAATAAAGCGGCGCGACTTTATCAAAGCCTTTTCAACATTGTTGCCCCTGACATCAAGCAGAGGGTTAAACTCACTGGCTTTTTGATTGATATCAAAATCATATTTCACCCTTGAAGTTTTTTCAGTTTTTCTTACAGATTTTTTGCTGATTTTTTCCAGTTTATTCAGTGAAGTCCTTATTATGATACCTCCAAATTCTACCATAGCTTCTTTTTCTCCAATCCCGGTAACCTCACCAGGTGTCTGTTGACCCTTTATGCGAACAAAATCTCCTTTGCTGATGGGGCCATCTTCTGTTTCAAGAATAGGTGCGGTTGTTTTTAGCTTTTGCTTTTTCTTCTTTTGAATGAGGTTTTCATCTACGGGAAAATCATCTTTTACTTCCTGGCTTTTTATAAACTCTTCCAATTCCTCCCGGAGTTTTTTTGTTTTTTCCTTATCTGCTGCTGATTCCCTGATTTCTTTGATGGTTTTCTCAATCATGCGATTGGAGTCACCTAATATCTTTTGGGCCTCCTTTCGTGCCTGAACAAGAATTTCATTTTTGCGCTGTTCAAGTTCGGAGTGAAGTTTTTGATATTTTTCTATCATTTCAGAAAGGAAGGAATCTCCTGCCTTTAACTGTCTTTCTTTTTCTTCAATTTCCAGTTTTTTCAATTCAAGATCCTGAAGTTGCCTTTCAAAGTCAACGTGTTTTTCGCCTGCAATTTTTTCTGCTTTAGCCAGCAAATCTTTTTCAATACCCATTGTTTTTGCTATTTCAAATGCAAAACTGCTACCGGGATTTCCCGATTTTAAGCGAAATAAAGGGCGCATCTTTTGTGTATCAAAAAGCATGGAACCATTAATGATACCCTCTTTTTTACCTGCAAGGATTTTGAGATTGGCATAGTGTGTAGTCACAACCCCAAATGCTTTTTTGTCTGCAAGTTTTTCCAGAATCACTTCTGCTATTGCTCCTCCGAGCCTGGGCTCTGTTCCGGCACCAAACTCATCAATAAGAAAAAGACTTTCTGAATCGGTATTTTTCAGAAAAAATTTCATATTGGCCAAATGCGAGCTGTATGTGCTCAAATCGTTTTCCAGTGACTGTTCATCTCCAATGTCAATAAATAGTTTTTTAAAAATCCCCGCTTCTGAATAGTCGAGCATAGGCACAAGCAGTCCGCATTGCAGCATATACTGAAGCAAACCTGTTGTTTTCAGGCAAACAGATTTACCCCCGGCATTTGGGCCTGATATAACGATAATTCGTTTTTTATTATCTAATTGCAGGTCTAGCGGTTCAACATGCTTTTTCTGCGCCTTGTATGATAACCAAAGCAGGGGATGCCGTGCTTTGATCCAGGTAATCCGGGGATTGTTCTCCAGTTTGGGTCTTTGTGCTTCCATCTCAATGGCAATCTTTGCTTTGGCCCTGATAAAATCTATTTTTCCCAAAAAAAGATAAGCTTCCTTGAGAGCCGGCAGAAATGGGCGAAGAAAGTCAGTAAATGATTTTAGAATCCTTATTATCTCCTTTTGCTCATCCACTTCAAGTTGCCTGATTTCATTGTTGGTTTCAAAGATCTCTTCCGGTTCAAGAAAAGCGGTCTGTCCGGTTGCAGAATGGTCATGAATGAACCCCTTGAGTTTCCTTTTATAAGCAACGGTAATAGGTATAACAAGTCTTCCATTGCGCAGGGCCAGTTCAGCATCATCTGATACCCAGCCTTGTTTTTTTGCCTGATGAAAGATTTGGTTGATCCTGCCCGATGCCTGTTTCTCCAATTCGCTTTTTTTTCTTCTGATAGCCGCCAGTTCCTGCGATGCATTTGACCTTATCTGGTTCTGTTCATCCAGGATACTGTCAATTTCTTTTAAAATATCTGGTTCAATAAAAACGTTTTCAGTCAATTGATTAAGAACCGGATATTTGTATGTTTCTTCATTTTTTTTTGCCTGTAGAAAGCGAATGAAATTACTGATTGTTTCGATAGATGATCTGATTTCTCCCAGTTCTTCTGTTTCCACATATGTTCCTTCGGTCTTGATTCTTTCAAAAACCATAAAAGGATTATAAAAATGGGAGGTAGGGTAATTTTCACCTGATAGTATGATATTCCGGAATTCTTCAGTCTGGTCAAGTAACCTGCTTACAAGATTATGGCTGCTGCTAAACTTCAGTTTTTCCACAAAACTTTTTCCTAAACTGCTTATGCAGGCCTGTGTAAGCATCTGCCGGATTTGATCAAAACCGGTTTTTTGTTCGAAGTTTTCAGGATAAACCATGTCAGGGAAATGTATTTTAAACTGTAATTAGATTCGATGTAACTATAAAATTTATCTATTTAAAACAATGTTAACAACTTTTTTCTATGCAATCATTTTACTGTCAATTAAATAAAAAGATTCTAAAGTTGAAAAACAAATTTTCGTGAAATTACTTATATTGTAATTGGTAAAAACACTTAAATTTGCCTAAGTGTAAAACGTTAAAAGAGTAAAAACCAAAATAAACCTGCAAAATTAAGTAAAGATAGCGTTCAGCATTTGGATAGAGAAGAAAAATGGGAAAATTATAATAAGGCAATACCCTGCAACCTTTGCTTTAAGGGAAGGGTCAGGTTTTCGGCTCTTCCCTTATTTTTGTGCATTTAACTCAAGTTTTAATTGCTTTCCGATAGAATGTGAGGCAGATTCCAACTGAGAAAAACTGACTCCCAGTAGCCGTAACGGTTTATCTTTTATCCTGTTTTTATGCATCAGTTCAGAAGAGATTTTCAGGATATCCTTTTTATTCTGAAGGGGTTCAGAAAAGCTTTTGCTTCTTGTAATCTGGCTGAAATCGTAATATTTGATTTTTATTGTAAGCGTTTTTCCCCATAATCCGGATTTTAAAAGACGTTCGAACAGGATATTGCAAATATCCTCCAATGCATTGTAAAGCTCATTTTCGTTACTGAGGTCATTTGAAAATGTTCTTTCTGCTCCTACAGATTTGCGAACACGCTCGGGCTCAACCTTACGATTGTCAATTCCCCGGGCGATATCGTAAAAGAAAAGCCCGTTTTTTCCGAAGTGTTTTAAAATAAAATCAATTTGCATCTGTTTTAAATCAAATCCATAATGAATATCTAATGATTTGAATTTACCGGCGGTTACTTTTCCCACACCATGAAACTTTTCAATGGGTAGTTTATTGATAAAGTCAGCAGCTTCTTCCGGATGGATTACAAACAAGCCATTAGGTTTTTTAATGTCTGAAGCAATTTTTGCCAGAAATTTATTATATGAAACTCCTGCGGAAGCGGTAAGATTCAGTTCTTCATAAATGCGATTACGTATTTCTTTGGCAATAAGGGTTGCTGAGTTTTTCCCTTTTTTAGGATTTGTGACATCAAGGTAAGCTTCATCAAGAGATAAAGGCTCTACCAGATCTGAGTACTCCTTAAATATCTTTATGATTTGCCTGGATATTTTCTTGTAAACATCAAAGCGGGGTTTTACAAAAATAATTTCCGGGCATTTTTTTATTGCTTGTTTTCCGGGCATTGCTGAATGAATTCCAAATTTTCGGGCCTCATAGCTTGCTGCAGCAACAACTCCGCGATTTCCTGCACCTCCCACCGCAATTGGCTTTCCGCGATATTCAGGATTATCCCTTTGCTCAACGGATGCATAGAAGGCATCCATGTCAATATGAATGATTTTGCGGCAGAGCATTGGATAATTACAAGTTTTGTTTAAATTTTACTGAGTTCACCCGGCGTTTCGCCAAATATTTCCTTATAGGACCGGTAGAAATAGGTTCGGTTATTAAATCCTGTCATATAAATGATATCTGAAACTGAATACTCTCCTTCGGCAATCATTTGCCGGGCTTTTTTTAATCTGAAGTTTTTTATAAGGGCATGCGGTGTAAGACCGGTAAGTGCTTTTATTTTCCGATAAAGTTGTGCTTTGCTTAAAGCCAGATAATCGGAAAGAATGTCAGCATCAAGGTTTTCATTTCCATAGTTTTTTTCAATAAATGCTACACATTTATCAAGCAACTCCTTATCTCTGGCTGAAAAGTTGTTTTGCTGATGGTACGATGATGTACCGAAATTGGTTTTGAAATATTCAGAAAACTGTTCGCGCGCTTTTAATAATTTTTCAATTCTTACAAAAAGATGTTTGGGGTGAAATGGTTTGGGTATATATGAGTCTGCTCCCATTTCAAGGCCTTCAATCCGGTTTTCGATTTCAGCTTTTGCAGTTAGCAAGATAACCGGTATATGACTGGTAAGTAGCTGGGATTTAATTATTTTACATAGAGTAAGTCCATCCATTTCAGGCATAATAATATCACTTACCAGAAGATCTACACGATTGTCCTGGATGATTTCCAAAGCCTTCTGACCATTTTTTGCCAGCAGTATTTCGTACTGTTCAGATAGCAACCTGAATAACAAATTAGATAGTTCAGGGTCATCCTCTGCAATTAAAATCCTGTATTTTTTAGGTGTGGTCCATAGTTCTGGTTTTCCAATATTTTTATTTTTCTGCTTTTTATCCGGCAGAAATTCTTCTGTCATTTGCTCAAGCAATGCTGAATGATTTATAAGCCCGGCAGGCTGATATTTAATTTCATCTGAAGCATTTTTTGTTATTTTACAGGGCAAAATCACTTTAAAAGTAGTCCCTTTGCCGTATTTGCTGGTTACAGATATGGTGCCATCCAATAATTCTACGAGGCTTTTGGTATAGGCAAGACCGATGCCTATACCTTTGAAAGAATCTGATTTTCGGTTTTGATTTTCAGCAACCTGATAAAAGCTTTCAAAAATATTATTTAGAGAATTGTGTGGTATACCAATTCCTGTATCTGAAACTTCTATCTGTATTTGTTTCTCTTTTTCCTCAAGTTTTACTGCAATGCTTCCTCCTGCAGGAGTGTATTTCATTGCATTGGAAAGAAGATTCAACATTATTTTTTCAAGCTTGCCCCCATCAATTGTAACCCAAAGCTCATCTATTTCAGGCTCAAAGCTGAGTTCAAGTTCATTTTCTCTTGCAAAATGAGTAAAGATCTCGGTAATATTGTTTAATGTACTTACAAGTTCAAAATTATTTGAATTAACCCTTTCACGACCTGAATCAACTTTTCTGAATTCAAGTAATTCCTGCACCAATCTTTGCATACGCCTTGAATTCTGATAAATGGTTTTTATGAGTTTTGTGGATTCCAGCCGGTCATTATTTTGATTCATAAGGCTGGCAGCAGAGGCAAATATCAATGTCAAAGGTGTGCCAAATTCATGAGCGAGGTTTGTAAAAAACTGTAGTTTGTATTGGTTCAGCTCTTTTTCTTTTTCCTGTTGAATTTTTTCGAGGGCTCTTTCTTGTTTCCTTCGCATTCTTACTGACTGATACCTGTAAATCAAGAAAATCAGAATTCCTGCGATTATGATATAAATTATAAATGCAGGCCAGGTTTTCCATATCGGAGGCTGAATAACAATGTTAAGTGTTCTTATTTCATCTGACCAGATTCCATCTTCATTGGTGGCTCTGACCAATAAGCGGTACTTTCCAAATGGCACATTGGTGAAATTTACTTCACGCTGATTTCCTGCAAACACCCAGTCTGTATTAAAGTTCTCTAATTTGTATTCAAATAAGCTTTTATCAGGATTGATAAAATTCAGGGTGGTAAATTCAATGGTAAAAAAGTTTTGATGATGTTTTAGGGTAATAGTCTCTAGTTCATTTATGTTTTTTTGAAGAATTTCTGTAGAATCTCCCGGTAAAATCATTTTGTTGTAAAGGCGGAAACCGGTAAAAACAAGTTCAGGTTTACGCTGAGAAATTGTGATTTTTTCAGGATAAAACCAATCTAAACCATTAATACCTCCAAAATAAAACCTCCCTGAATTCTTTCCTTTTAAGGCTGCACCATCGGTATATTCATTGCTTTGCAATCCATCTGCACTGTTAAAGTTGAAAAATGTATTGTTAGCCCTCTCAAATTTACTTAAGCCCTTATTGGTACTTGACCAGATATTTCCCTCTGAATCTTCCAGTATTGCATGAATGGTATTGTTTGGTAAACCATCATGGGTTGTGAAATGCTTAAAACTATAGGGAGTATAATTGATATTTATCATATTTAATCCACCGCTGGTTCCAACCCAGAGAAAACCATCATTTCCCATGTGCAGACTCAGCACATCATTATCACTGAGGCCCGGTGTTTCGGATTGCGCTATGCCTGAATTCTTCAACTCACCGGTAATTGTATTTAATCTGTAAATACCTGCTCCACGAGTACCAAACCATAATATGTTAGGTTTTTCTTCCACAATTGCATAAATGATATTACTCTTAAGTATGTCATCAGGTTGGTAGCCTTTAACTTTTTTGTAGTTTACCAACTCATAGCCGGTATTGGTTTTTCTGATATTTAAGCCAATTAATCCATGACCACTTGTTCCAAGCCACACTTTCCCAAATGTATCAGTACAAATATCATATACGGAACCGAATTCCAAATCTTCAGCACCTTTAAGGTCTGCCGGGAAATGATAGAATTTTCCTGTGGAAAGTTCCAGAATATCAATACCTGAACCATCGTGGCCTATCCAAAGGTTTCCATTTTTATCTTCTTCCAGTGAAAGAACTGCATTATTGGTTAAGCCATTTTTAGTTGTATAATAAATAGCAGGACCAGAAACTGCAGGAATATAATTAAGGCCGTTGCCTCTGGTACCTACCCATAAATTACCATTTTTATCTTCATAGATAGCTCTGACAATCTGGTGATTAAGCATTCTTTCCTGGGGTTCACCTCTTTTAATCTGGTAAAACGGTTTGGGCTTCATAATGGTTCTGAATATACCTTCCCCGTCGGTTCCAATCCATAACAAGTCATCAGGTGTTTCAAGTACAGACCATATTTTTAGACGTCTTCCTGCCAGCTCAGGAATCAGATGTAAAACAGATTCAGGATGCAGCTTTTCAGAAAGTTTTAGCTTAAAAATGTTGCCATCATCAGCACCCAGCCACAAGTGATTTTTATCCAGAGATAGATGAATAGATGTAATAAAAAATCCGGGATCAAACTTTTGTATTGTATGTATATAAAAATCAATAAGATTCACAAGCAAAAGTCCTCCTTTTCTTATGCTGAGTGCCAGATGAGGGGTGTTGTTTAATTCAAAGAACCAACTGTTTTCATAATAATCTTCATCTGCTTCAGGACATAACTCCGTAAACCGAATTGTTTCCGGAGGTAAGTTGTCATCGAAATTATATTGAATCAACGATTCATTATCAACCAGGTAAATACTATTCCCATAGAAGAAAAAATCATTAATTCTTTTCAGAAAACTATCCGCCAATCCAGGAATAGTTACTTCTTCGAAATTCCCGGAGACTGGGTTGAAACGGAACAGTCCCAAACCAAATGCACTTACCCATATATTTCCGTCAAAACCAACTTGAGCTTTAAGGCTTTGTTCTCTGGAAGTTATTTCAGGGTATCCTGTAAACCAGTTTGAGAAATTTTCAAGATCATGTGAATACTGGTTAATCCCGTTTTCAGTTACTATCCAGAATTTCCCATGCTTATCTTCGAGCATATGCCAGATGATATTGTTGCTTATAGCATTTTTATCCTGGATGTCGGGGTAAAAAGTTTTGATATTTTTCCCATCGTATCTGTTTAATCCATCCCATGTACCAAACCACATAAAGCCTCTTTTATCACGGTAAATTGAGGTTACAGCACTGTTTGATAATCCATCCTCATTGCTGATTTGATGAGAACGCCAAAGCAAATCCCAATCCTCAATAACCTCACTACCGGCATGTATATTCGCAGAGAGCAGGATTATAGCAGTGATAATCAGTTTATTCAGGCATGGAATCATCTGTTTGTTGTTTGCAATAAAAGTGTGACAAAAATGACTTTAGGTTCTATTTTTTAAACGAATTGTTTTTCCGAGGTTTTATTTTCTTTTTTGATTGACAACACAAGGTGAAGTTTGGGTTAAGATGTAAAATTAGAAATTCCATTTGATATTATCTGGAACTGACACTTTTTTTAACTAATCAGGAAAAATATAATAAAATATGAATTAATCACTTTACGGATTATTAAAATATTGATAACAGGGTGTACAATTATGGGAACCCGGTTTACTTAATTTTAATAAACTGATTTTATTTTTAAACTATAAAACTTTTAAAAAAAGTCATTATGAAAAAAGCATCAGAAAGAATTTGGTTTAGTGAATGTTTTGCTGTATTTGGGTTAATTAAAATATTCGCAGAAAATTTCTCAAATAGAGCATTTAGCATTTTTAAACCACGTAGTTTGTTTTTACAGATTTTATCAGTATTTCTGTTTACAAACCTATCGGCTCAGCAAATTGATATTCCAAGGATAAATACCATGCCCGATTTTCCACAACCCTATTACATGCGCGACTGGAAAGCCGTTGCAGTTGGCTATGATTCCCTGGTTTTCAACCAGGACTTGCAAGGCCAGTTTATGCCATTTGTTTTTTTCAGAGATCAATCTGTAAATTATCCTGATTATCCAAGCTTTGGTTTACACACTGCGGTTGGTACAAATTATCCCACATCCGGTGAAGCAATCAATGCTATTCCTGCAGTCGTTGGTGCTTCGCTGGTTGGAATTGATAAAACCGACCAGTTCAATCAAAACTGGGCACATATGATACAGGAGTTTTTCAATAAACGCCCTGCTGAGAATATTTATCTGAATCATCCTGTTACCAGTTCAGGACATGATTGGTGGTATGAGACCATGCCCAATATCTTTTTCATGCAATTAAAACGCTTATATCCTGACATTGAGATTTTTCATGATCAGTTACCCGTATTGGCTAATCAATGGCTTCGTGCGGTAAGAGCTATGGGAGGATCGGATACCCCATGGGCAGTGCCTTATATGAATTACCGTGCCTGGAACATGTCGGAAATGGAACCGCTGGATCAGGGTGTAAAGCAGCCTGAGGCTGCAGGAGCATTGGCCTGGATCTTATACAATTCTTACATGGCTTCCGGAAACAGAGAGTTTTTAAAAGGTGCTGAGTGGTCAATGGAGTTTCTTGATGATTGGGAGCAAAACCCATCATATGAGTTGCAATTGCCTTATGGTGTTTACACAGCTGCCCGAATGAACGCTGAGATTGGAACCAGCTATGATGTGGAAAAAATGCTTAACTGGACTTTTAACAGGGGCCCATTAAGAGGCTGGGGAGCTATTAGCGGAAACTGGGGCGGATATGATTGTCATGGACTTATCGGTGAAGCAAATGATACAGGTAATGATTATGCATTTATGATGAATGGGTATCAGCAGGCCGCTACCCTGGTTCCTATGCTGCGATATGACCACAGATTTGCAAGGGCTGTGGCAAAATGGGTGCTCAATATGGCTAATGCTTCCAGGTTGTTTTATCCGATCTTTCTTCCTGAAAATATGCAAGATAATGCTGAATGGGCTCAAACCTATGATCCTGAGTCATTTATAGGCTATGAAGCACTCAGAGAAATCAAACACGGTATGAGTCCCTATATGACAGGTGATGCAATGGATGGTGGATGGGCACAAACTAACCTGATGCTTTACGGATCATCTCATGTAGGTTATCTGGCTGCTATTATTGATACGACAGAGGTTGAGGGAATTTTGCAACTTGATTTGCTTAAAACGGATTTCTACGGACAGGAAGCTTACCCGACTTATTTGTATTATAATCCTTTCAATAATTCTCATCTTATAACTTTAAATCTTCCCGAAGGTAATCATAAGATTTACGACATAATCAGTAAACAGTTTTTATCTGAAAACCAAAGTGTATTCACAACAATCAATGTTCCTGCAAAAAATGTGGTTATGCCGGTATTGGTTCCGCAGGATGCAAACGTTGTTATAGATGGTAAAAAAACATATGCAGATGGAGTTATCATTGATTTTGACAACGGACAGCCTGCAGGGAATTTACCTCCAAGAATAAAAGCTTTGGCAGCAGTGGATACCATAATTGTAACAGGTAGTTCAACCCAGATATTCTGCACTGCAACAGACCCCCAGGATGCTGAACTTATTTATCATTGGTTTATGCCGGATGGTGAATTATTCACCGGTGAAGATCAAATTTTATTTCATGCACCACAAGAAACAGGAATATTTATCATTTCCAGTAAAGTAACCAACACATTCGGTTTATCAGATTCTATATCTGTAAAAGTTGAGGTTGTTGAAAAAATTCCTTATGATCCTGAAATATTATCACTAAAAGCTTATCCCCGAAAAATAAGACCTTCTGAACAATCGCAGCTAGTTTGTATTGCTGAAGATTTTTATGATGACCCACTGACTTATGAATGGCATGCCGGGGAAGGAAATATAATCGGAGAAAATGGAAGTGCGGTTTTTACTGCCCCTGAAACTCCCGGAGATTATTATATATCATGTAAAGTGACCAATCCTGATGGTTTATTTGCTGTCGATAGTATTTTAATCATGGTCAGAGATTTTCCGGATTCTGGTGAGGGAAATCTGATTGCATTTTATCCTTTAAGAGGAAATGTGGATGATTACAGTGGAAATGCTTTAGATGGAACAGCCGGTGGCGGATTGGTTTATGTGCCGGATATGAATAACCGGCCTGGTTCTGCAGCCTCATTCAATGGAACGAGTGCTTACGTATTGCTTCCTGACTCAGAACTTTTTGATTTTGAGGATGCGTTGTCTCTTACTGTTTTTTTAAAAACGGATGAGCTGACACCGCATGAACAACATCCCGTTTCACACGGCAGTTGGGAACACAGGTTTAAAGTTTCTATTGGTAATCAGCGCATCAGGTTTACTTTGAACACTTCAGAAGGAATAAAAGATCTGGATTCTGAATCACTTATTGAGCCGGGAGTATGGTATTTTCTGTCATTGGTGTTCAATGGAGAAGATATGGAGATATGGATTGACGGAGAGCTTGATGCCTTTACATCACATGTGGGTAAAATCAATCATTCACCGGTGAGGCCCGTATTGGGGCAAAATATCCCTGGAAACAATAATTATAATTTTAAAGGTGCAATGACACTACTGAATATTTATGACTATCCTCTTTCGCCCGATCAGATAGCAGAGAATCTAAGTCTTGACATTGAAATAACTGAAATAGAGGAAAAATTATCACTGCTGGTATTTCCAAATCCTGTTAACATAGATCATCTTTTTGTTCAAACAAAAACATTGGATGCCGGAAAACTTGAGTATCAAATTATAGATTTAACCGGCAGATTGCTTCAAACCGGCAGTTTATTTCCGGAAGCGAGCAACATATTTAAAATACCCCTGAACGGTTTTGAAAAATCAGGAGTGTATTTTCTGAAAATCATCTCAGGAGAACGTTCAATTTCATCACCTTTTATTTTGGTTCGTTAATTATTTTTCCATTTCTGTATACAGTATTCTCAATAACCGGAAAAGAACTGTTTTAATTTACTCATTTTAAAGGTTATGATAAGTTTGATAATATAATATACAAATTTGAAAACCCAGTGCACACGTTTGCGGAGATTGCAAATTACATTTGTGTAAGATATAAAGCAAAAACGAAAAGAATGGATATAGCCAAAAGATCTAAGGAAAATCCTTTACTGGGTCCTAAAGATTTAAAACCCAGTATAGATGGGATGAAGATTGAATGTTTGCTCAACCCGGGTGTATTTCGCTATGATGGTAAGATATGGCTGCTATGCAGGGTAGCCGAGCGAACAGAGCAGGACGAAGCTAGCATAAAAGTGCCTGTGTTTAATGCAGAAGGTAAAATAGAAATATTGAGTTTTGACAAGAATGATCCCGACCTTGATGCCTCCGATCCCAGGGTAATTGCCTATAAAGGAAAAAATTACCTGACTACACTATCACATCTCCGGCTTGTATACAGTACTGATGGAAAAACTTTCAGAGAAGACCCGGCTTATCCATTGATTGCCGGTGAAGGTGCTCTGGAATCATTTGGCATAGAAGATTGCCGTGTAACAGAAATGGGAGACGGTTTCCATCTCACTTATACAAAAGTATCGGAAATAGCTGTTGGTGTAGGGTATATATACACCCATGACTGGAAAAATTATGAACGCAGGGGTATGATATTTCCGCCACATAATAAAGACTGTGCCATTTTTGAGCGAAAAATAAAAGGTAAATATTATGCATTACATCGTCCCAGCAGTCCGGAGTTAGGTGGCAATTATATATGGATTGCCGAGTCACCGGACCTTTTGCATTGGGGTAACCATAAGTGCATTGCAGTTACGCGCAAGGGTATGTGGGACAGTGCCAGAGTTGGTGCCGGAGCTGCCCCCATTGAAACCGGGGAAGGATGGCTCGAAATTTATCATGGTGCAAATAAAGAACATCGTTACTGCCTTGGAGCACTCTTGCTTGATAAAGAAGATCCGTCAAAAGTACTGGCTCGGAGTGTTGATCCCATAATGGAACCTGTTATGGACTATGAGCAAACAGGGTTTTTCGGTAATGTGGTATTTACAAACGGGCATTTCGTTGATGGAGATAAAATAACCATGTATTACGGAGCTAGCGATGAGGTTATTTGTGGTGCAGAGTTTTCTATTCGTGAAATACTTAACACATTAAAATAGCAGTATCTTGATGATTAAACCGGGTCTATTATGAAAGTCCGGATTCTTAATGTTGAACTTTTATGTTTTAAAAAACTAAAGAATGATAAACAAGTTATTTGGAGAATTTCGTTTTTTTATGTCGATGCCACGCTTGATGCGGCTGGTGTTGATTACAAACATGATATATGCCTTTGTTTTACCCATTATTGATATTTTTGTCGGAGCCTATATCATGCGAAGTGCTGATAATCCTGCAATGGTAGCAGTATATCAGTTGTGTGTTTATACAGGAATTCCCTTTACTTTTTTAATTAACGGTTTCCTGCTGAGAAAAATCAATGTTTCACATCTGTATAGTTTTGGAATGCTGTTGAGTGGTATTTCTATGCTGTTTATGATGTCGCTCAGTATAATGACATTTGCAGGCGTTGCCGTAGCCGGTTTTATAATGGGTGCCTCTTTTGGATTTTTCTGGGCAAACCGTGATTTTCTTGCCCTGGATACTACAAATGATAAAAACCGTAACTATTATTTCGGTGTTGAAACCTTTTTCTACACCATTACTTTTATTCTTGTACCTGCCATTGTTGGGTGGTTTTTGGTAAGCACAACACACCTCGGGTGGTTTGAAGGTAATATACAGGTAGCTTATCGGATAATAGCCTATGCGGTAATTGTACTAACTATTCTGTCCAGTATTGTAATACACCTTGGTAAGTTCAGAAACCCCAAACAAAAGAAATTTATACACTGGAAATATGATTACTTATGGTATAAATTCCTTGTTCTTGCAGCATTAAAGGGTTCTGTGCAAGGATACCTGGTAACAGCACCTGCTATTTTGGTTATGCGTCTTGTGGGTGATGAAGGATCACTTGGTACCATTCAAAGTATCAGTGGTATTTTAACAGCATTTTTACTGTATATCCTGGGAAGAACTGCTAAACCTCAGCATCGTCTTTATATTTTCGCCGGAGGTATTATCGTATTTTTTATAGGCTCACTGATGAATCAAATATTGTTTTCTGCTCTTGGAGTTATTATATTTGTATTATCAAAGGTCATTTTTATGCCTTTGCATGATATTGCATACTTCCCCATTCAGATGCGCATCATTGATGTGCTGTCGGTAAAGGAAAACAGAAGCGAGTTTGCCTATATCTTCAACCATGAGTTTGGGTTATATATCGGCAGATTCATGGGACTTGTTCTGTTTATTTACCTTGCTTTCTATGTTTCAGAAGAAGTTGCTCTCAGGTATTCTGTACTGATTATTGCCACAATTCAATTGTTATCTGTTCCGCTGGCAAAAAATATTATAAAACATACGAATAGTACCATAGATAAGGTGAGAAAGGATAACCCTGATCTTGAAGCTCCCAAACTTGAAATCTGAGAATTTCAATAGAAATAAGTTATTTATCGTCCAAAATAAACAAGTGAAATATGAATAAAAAATTAAAACTGCTAATGCTATTTATTGCTGTGTTGTTCGTTTTCATGTCGTGCAGCACTGATAAAAGTGTTGAACAGATTAGTATTAGCAGGATAGAAACCATGCCTTTTCTACCGGAACCCTATAAAATGCTTGACTGGAAAGAAATGACAAAGAATTATGACAGTTATGTGTTTGACCATGATGCAAAGGGAGAATATCTTCCCCTGATTTGGCTGGATGATAATCAAAGGAATTTCCCCCAATTGACTTTTGGTATGTTTACTGCCATAGGTGATTTACGACAAGGCTCTGAAGTACATCAAGGCGAGTTTCATGAAGCAATAAACAGCCTTGGTGCACTTATGAGTGCTGGATTGGTTGGTATCGATAAAACTGACCAGGATGGTTTTAACTATGTAAAAATGGTACAAAACTATTTCAACAGCGATAACGGTTGGAATATCGTAATGAACAATACATCTGAAAGGGTAGGTCATTTAGGAGGTGGATATGCCCGCGACTGGTGGTATGATGTCTTTCCTAATGTATTGTACTTTGCCGTATCTGACCTTTTCCCAGGTGTAGAAAGAGCTGATAGTATCATGAGAATTGTAGCCGAACAGTTTTTTAAGGCGGATTCGGTTTTGGCAGGGAATTACGATTTTTCATTCTTTGACTATTCAGTCATGGAAGGGAAACGCAGCCATATCCCATTTCAGCAGGATGCTGCAGCAGGTCATGCATGGGTGTTGCTTGCTGCTTATCAAAAGTTTGGAGATGAACGATACCTTCAGGGGGCTAAATCTGCCATTGAAGCTTTGCTTGCTCAGCAGGAAAGCCGGTTTTACGAAGTGCTGATGCCCTTTGGCGCCCTGGTGGCAGCCAGGTTAAATGCTGAACATGGGACTGACTATGACTTCCACCGCATTCTCGACTGGACATTTGATGGCACTCATGCAGAAGATGGACGCTACGGCTGGGGAATTATTAATGAAAGGTGGGGAGATTTTGATGTGCATGGTTTGCAGGGAAGCTGGTCGCACAATGGCGGATTTGCTTTCCTGATGAACACTTTTGATATGGCCTGGTCATTGGTTCCAATGGTACGCTACGATCCCCGATATGCCGAAACCATAGGCAAATGGATGCTAAATGCTGCCAATGCAGCACGCTTGTTTTATGCCAATGAAATTCCTGAAAATCATCAGTCATTGCCGCAATATATGAATATAACCAGAAATGTAATAGGTTACGAAGGACTTATAAAAGAAGATCTTTTTGAACGCCCAGAATTTGAAGGGGTTAGCCCTGTGGCTGTGGGAGACGGACCTCTTTGGGTTGACGGCAATCCTGAGGTCTCTCAATTCAGCTTATACGGTTCGGCACATGTGGGTATTTTTGGCTCGATTATTCAAAAAACCAATGTTGAAAAAATATTGAGATTGGATTGCCTGGCTACTGATTTTTTCAGAAATGATGCATATCCAACGTATCTGATTTATAATCCTTACGAAGAAGATAAAACAATAAATTATTTGTATCAGGGTGATCCTGTGTATTTATATGATGTAATATCTGGTGAAATTCTTTCGGAAAATGTGACTTCCAGTTCAGATGTCATAGTTGAAGGGCGCAAAGCCAGGCTCATTGTTGAGATACCCCAGGAAGCAAAACTTACAAAGAAGGATGGATTGATAATGGCTGGAGATGTTTTTGTTGCATTTCGAAATAAACAATAGCTGATTATTTAATTCAAAAAAATTTAAAAATATGAAGAAATTCAATTTACATAGGTTTTGGTTGATTTGGGTGTTGTTTTTGGTTCCCCTGATAGTTCCGGGTCAAAACGGCCCGGAGACTGTAAGGGGAAAAGTAGCAGATGAAAGTGGGTTAGGATTGCCCGGAGTAACTGTTATGATTGAAGGAACAACATTGGGTACCACGACCGATATGGATGGAAACTACACCCTTAATATTCCGGAAAATATTCAGGAGCCTGTATTATCTTTTCGTTTCCTTGGATTTACTCCTTTAAAAGTTCCGGTAGATAATCAAACAAGAATTGATGTAACAATGAGGGAGGATGTCAAAACTCTTGAAGAGTTTGTAGTTGTTGGGTATGGTATTCAGCGCAAAGTAGATGTTTCCGGTGCCGTTTCAAGTGTCTCAGGTGATCAATTGCGGAACCTGCCGGTTGCCGGAGTCGATCAGGCTTTGCAGGGAAGGGCATCGGGAGTTAACATTACACATAATACAGGTATGCCCGGAGAAGGTGTTAATGTAAGAATCAGAGGGATAGGATCCATAAACAGCAGCAATGACCCTTTGTACATTGTGGATGGAGTTCCAACTGTTGATGCTTTGAGTACTCTGTCTCCAAACGATATTGAATCTGTGACTATTCTAAAAGATGCCGCTTCAGCTGCCATATACGGTGCAAGAGCGAACAATGGCGTAATCCTCATTACTACCCGCAGAGGTATATCGGGAGCACCCCGCATCGAAGTTTCTTCGCAGATGGGTTTTCAGCAGCATGGCAGACTCACACCAATGACAAACCGTGATAAATATGTTGAGATTTACAATGAAGCTGCTAACAATGACAATGCTTTCATCGATAATCCAAGGTTTCACCGGAATCTCATTAGCAGTGAAATGGCTGCAACTTTACCTGATGTTGATCATCTTGCGGAAATTTTCAGAAGAGGTTTGATTCAAAATCATAATATTGCCGTTAGCGGAGGAACAGATGAGCTTACTTACATGGTTTCAGCCAACATGTTTCAACAGGAAGGAATTATTATCGGTTCGCATTATGACCGTTATTCAGGAAGATTAAGTTTGAACAGTAAAATAAATGATAATATTACGCTGGGTTCCAATATCAATATGGCCAGAAGTGACAATGATATAATCGGAAGTAGTGGTGATGGATTTGGAGGAAATGGTGGAAGTGTGGTAAGATATGCTTTCTTTCGTACACCTCCCATTCCTGTGCGAAAAGATGATGGAGAGTATGTTGACTTACCTTCACATCCTGCTTTGTTTGGTGATGGGTACAATCCGGTGGGGCTAGCTGATAAAATGAATAACAATATTCAGCAAAACAGACTATTCGGGGATGTAAACGCACAAATCCGGATATTACCTCAATTACATTTCTCTTCCGTTTTGGGAATGGACCGTACTGATTTCTATCAGAGACGTTTTAATGAAAACTGGGGAACAAATAAGAGAATAAATAACCCAAACTCTTTGAATATCAGTAACGGTTTTTATCAAAGCTTAACCGCCAGCAATGTATTTTCTTTCAATGAAACATTTGGAGGTAAACATAATGTTTCTGCCATATTAGGTACTGAAGCTATTAGAAATAATGGATACACCACTAATTCAACCCAGAGAGATTTTCCTGATCAGGAAGACAGGCTTGTATTCCTGGGCAATGGCCTTGGCAGTGTTGTTGTTTCGGAAGGCAGATGGGCAAATACTTTGCTTTCATTGTTTGGTAGGTTAAATTACAACTATGATAATAAATATTATTTATCGTCTATAATCAGACGTGACGGTTCATCAAGATTTAGCCCCGATAATCGTTGGGGTACATTTTACAGTTTTTCGGGTGCATGGCGCATAGATATGGAAGATTTTATGGCTGATAATTACTTTTTTGACATCCTTAGGCTAAGAGCAGGTTATGGTGCAATCGGAAACCAGGAAGTGGGTAATTATGCTTATTCGGATCAGATATCACCCAATTTTAACTATCCCTTTGGAGGTATTATGAATACAGGATATGCCATATCAGTTTTAGGCAACCGAAACCTGCAGTGGGAAACCAGCACACAGTTGGATGTTGGGTTGGATGTTTCTATGATGCAAGGCAGAATTTACATGGAGTTGGGCTATTTTAGAAAAATCACAGCTAACATGCTGGTTAAAGAGCCCATTCCTCCGTCTGCAGGATATGCCAGCCCTGCCTGGGTAAATAACGGAGAAATTCTCAATGAAGGTGTTGAAATGGAGCTTACATGGCGCAACAGTATTGGAGAATTGTCATTTGAACTTACAGGCAATGCTGCCTATTTGCATAATGAGGTTTTAAGTCTTGCAGCCCCCATTGTAGGAGGTCGGATAGATCATGGTGTTTTTGCAACAAGAACAGAAGTTGGATTTCCCGTAGGCTCATTTTTCCTTTATGAAATGGATGGAATTTTCCAGAATAACCTGGAAATTATTACAAGTGCCTATCAGGGCGTAAATATTCGCCCGGGTGATGTCCGTTATGTGGATCAAAACGGAGATGGATTTATCAATGAGTTGGACCGTGTTCATGTAGGAAGTGCAATTCCAAAATATACGACGGGATTTCAAACATCCTTCAATTACAGAAACTTTGACCTGTCTATGTTCTGGCACGGGGCATTCGGACATAAAATATATTACCAGGTTGCAACCGATATAGAAGGTTTTTACAGACCTTTCAATGTTACTATGAGGTATTTTGATGAAAGATGGACAGGTGAAGGAACCTCTGATACCCAGCCACGGGCATCATGGAGCGCAAAAGCCAATAATACAAGACCATCTACGCGTTTTCTCGAAGACGGTTCTTTTCTGCGTTTGAAAAACCTGCAAGTGGGATATACCCTTCCGGCAAATACATCACAACGTTTGGGATTGAGAAATGCAAGGATTTATTTCCTTGCTCATAACCTGCTAACTTTTACACGCTACCCCGGGCTGGATCCTGAAATGACAACCAGTGACAACTCAAGGGAAGAGGGTGATGCAGCTGCCGGAATTGATTGGGGCACTTATCCTTTGGCAGTTTCTTTTAATCTGGGTGTTCAATTCTCATTTTAAAACCTGGTAAAATGATATTAAAAATAAAAAATATACATATGAAACCAATAAGAATATTTTTGATAGCCATAGTCTTTTTAGTTGGTTGCGAAGATTTTCTGGATGAAAGAATGCAGGGAATTTACACCAGTAGCACATTTTTTCAGACTGATGATCATGCAATACTTGCGCTCACAGCAGCCTACCAGCCCATGGCTTTTACAGGAATAAGAAATCCATTGTGGGTATTTGGTGATGTTGCCTCTGATGATGCCATTAAAGGTGGAATACCGGGAGATCAAAGCGAGATTGAGTTTATTGAGAATTTTACCTATACGCGTGACAATGGTTTTCTGGAGCATATCTGGAGAAGATATTATGAAGGAATAAGCCGTTCAAATGATGTTATACACAGATTAGGACCCGCTGTCAGTGAGGAGGTGAAAGAAAGAGTTACGGCAGAGGCCAGATTTCTTAGGGCATATTATTACTTTCATCTCGTAAATATTTTCGGAGAAATACCTTTAAAAACAGAACCTGCTCTCACAGCTGATGATTTGCATGTACCTGTTTCTCCTGTGGCTTCTGTATATGATCAAATTGAAGAAGACCTTAAACATGCAGCTGAAGTATTACCTGCCAGTATAGGAGGACAGCACGGAAGGGCAACCAAAGGTGCAGCGTTGGGACTTCTTGCTAAAACATATCTTTTCCGCGAAAAATATGAGCTTGCTCTTGATGCGATAAATGAACTTGAGCAGTTGGGCATATATGAACTAATGCCCATTTACAGCCATAACTTTATGACTGATTTTCAAAATAACAGCGAGTCTGTTTTTGAAATACAGCATCTCAGTGGCCAGGATCCTTTTCAGGGTAATGTTCTCAATCAGTGGTTTGCACCTCAACCCGAAAACGGTTACTTTTTTAATGTTCCTACAGAAGATTTCGTGGATGCATTTGAAAAAACCGATGATGATATTTATGATCCACGACTGGATTATACTTTGGGAAGGGAGGGAAAATTATGGTTGAACGGAGAAGAGTTTGATCCGGCATGGTCTCCAACAGGTTTCATACAAAAGAAACATCTTCAACCCCTTTCAGAAATTCCTTCAGGAACAAAGGGCGATGGCGATTTGAATTATGTATTTATGAGATACGCTGAAGTATTACTTATTAAAGCCGAAGCACTTAATGAATTAAACAGAAGCAGTGAAGCCCTTGAGCCCCTTAACCAGGTAAGAAAGCGGGCAAGAGAAAGTTTTTTGCATGATGAAACCCTGGATGGCCATGGACAAATACCTGATGGTTTGCTTCCGGATATTACAATATCAAATCAAAACCAGTTAAGGGAAATAATAAGAAATGAAAGAAGAGTGGAACTGGGATTTGAATTTCACCGCTTTTATGACCTTATGCGATATGGCAGGGCTTATGCTGAGCAAAAACTTGCCGATACCAGTTTTGATTACGATCAGCACAGATATTTTCCTATACCTCAAAGTGAGGTTGATATTAACCAACAAATCAATAATTAAACTTTAACCCGTATTATTAACCTAAAATTAAAACCTATGAAAAAGTTTAAATTTATTCAATTTTTGATGATTGCGCTGATTTCAGGCAGCTTAATAACCTTTTATGCCTGCAGCGATGACGATGACGACGATGTAGTTGTAGTTGACAAAACTGAGCTTGCTGCAAAGATTCAGGAGGCCGAGAATCTCATTGAAACTACTACTGAAGGTACTGCAGAAGGGCAGTATCAGCCTGGTGCAAAAGCAGAACTTCAGGAAGTTATTGATCTGGCAAAAGCAGTTTATGAAAATGTCGATGCCACACAAACCCAGGTGGATAATGCAGTAATAGCTTTGGATGCAGCTATTGAAGCATATGAAGCCCGGAAGGTAATCCCCATTGCTCCCGAAGACCTTGTAGGACACTGGACATTTGATGAAGGTGAAGGAACGCAGGTGAATGACTTCTCCGGAAACAATTTCCATGGTACATTAACAACAGGTCACTCACACTGGGGAGCAGGTACACCCCAGTGGACTACTGACCGATATGGAAATGAAAACCAGGCACTCTACTTCAATAGTGGTGCTAATGTTGAAATTCCGTTTAATGCGCAACTTAACCCATCGCAAGCTATCACAATTTCTTTGTGGATGAAACCAGATGATCTGGATGATCCATGGGCGAATAATTACATGGTTTCGCTCAATCGTTGGAATGGCTATAAGCTCCAGTTACAGGATGCTCCAAAGGTATTCTTTACTATTAAAGCTCTTCATGACGGCGATGAAGTTTATCATGATCGTGATAATGAATCTCCCACAATCAATCTGGGTGAGTGGTATCATGTTGCTGTGACTTACAAGGATGGCGAAATGGCTTTCTATTTAGATGGAACGCAGGTAAAATTGTGGGATAATACACCAGGAACTCCTATTCAATTGGATTCTCCCGTAAATCTTTCAATTGGTCAGGATTTACCAACTGGTATTTATTCTGATAGCGAGGAAAGCCCATTTTATGTAAACTGGGGCGGTTATTTTAAAGGAATTCTTGATGAAGTTCGTATTTACAGATCTGCACTTACAACCACACAGATTCAAAGTATTTATGAACTTGAAAAACCATAATTTCAGGTTTAAGAACGTAGATAAAACTACGTTTATGTGTTGTTTTTAAGTTAATAAAAAAGAACTGTCTCCAAAGTTTTCTGGAGGCAGTTCTTTGTTTTAGGCCCCTGCTGAGCGGAATTTGCAATTCCGCTCTGAACATCATTGAATTTGCAATTCAATATCCATAATATTTTTAATTCCCGGAGACGCGCCATTATACGTATCAATTGGGATATTCTGCGGTTTTGTATTTGAGATGCGCCACAAGCT